>WFMB01000002.1 GCA_009177185.1 Bacteroidales bacterium | reverse complement strand
GTCTATGTAGGGCGAAAAGCGGCAGCTACACATGAAAAACCAAAAGAAGAAAGTATAGCACCAAAAAAACACTTGGTCAGATTAAAAGACGGCAGAATTTACCGATTGTATAATAAGATTACAGGTGCCCATTATTTAACGGGAAATTTTGACGATGCAAAAGCAATGAGTGATAAAGGGTTTGATTTCGAGGGAATAGGATTTATAAGCGATTTGCAAGGTTCAAAACCCGTTTATTGTATGGCCGCTACACAAGATATAGATTTTATCTATTCAACAAGTGATCAAGAGTGCAACGACTTAAAAAATTTGGGATTTTATTTAAAAGGTTCAACGTTTGCAAGCAACGGAACAATACCCATTTACAGACTCTATAACCCAAATTCAACAGGCGCAGGCGCACACCTATTTACTTCACTTACAAGNGAAGTACAAGATTTGATTAAATTAGGATGGACATTGGAAGGTGTACCATTTTATAGCCTAGAAAAAGGGGATGTGTAAAGCATGGCAATTAAAAACCGAGAAGAATTAATGAAAATTGTTTTAGACGCTGTAGCGCATTTTCCCTCTGATTATGAAACATCGCTATTAGAGGACGTAAACGACACTTTAGTGGATTACGAGGAAAAAAACGGTCAAGCGGTGGAGTGGGAAAATAAATACAACGAATTAAACAACCGATGGAAAGAAAAATACAAAGAACGCTTTGTGTCTTCTCCAAAAATTAATAACCCCAATATTGAAATATTCGAGCGTGGTGATGAAAGCAAAGTCGATGATGTCACGCCTGAAAATATTACTATTGATGATTTATTTGAACAGGAGGGGGATTAACCTCTATGCCTACAAAAACAACTAAAGCAAATTTAAACGCTTCAACGCCTGAAATTTTAAATGCAATTCGTAACAGTTCAAGCGCCGCTTACCAAAACGTGGTACCAATTGCAACATCAAAAAACTTTCGTTCGGTAGGTCAAGCTATTTTAGGAAATCCTACATTCCAAAANGAATTTTTAAATAACTTAGTCAATCGAATTGGTTATGTTATGGTTTCCTCTAAAATGTATTCAAACCCTTGGAATTATTTTAAAAAGGGCTTGATGGAATACGGCGAAAGTATCGAGGAAATTTTCGTCAACATCGCGCAGGCGCACACTTACGACATCGAAACAGCAGAAAGCCAAGTGTTCAAGCGTGAGATTCCCGATGTAGCAAGTGCATTTCATTTGTTAAATTATANAACGTTCTATAAAGCAACCATTCAAGAAGAACAATTGCGTCAAGCGTTCCTTTCTTTGGATGGTGTAACCGATTTAATCGCACGCATTACGGACGCAATGTATAGCGGCGCAAATTACGATGAATTTCTAACCATGAAATATATGCTAGCAAAGCATATTTTGGACGGTACTTTATACCCTGTAACGATTCCTGAAACAACCCCACAAAACATGAAACAGATTGCAAGCGCCTTTAAAAAGGTTTCAAATGATCTTGAGTTCATGAGTACGCAATATAACCAAATGGGCGTAAATACATATACCAATAAGGATGAACAATATTTAATTATTAATTCGGCTTTGGACGCTTCCTTAGATGTTGAAGTCTTAGCAAGTGCCTTTAACATGGATCGTGCCGAATTTATGGGTCATCGTGTATTGGTGGATTCGTTCGGTAAACTTGATAATAAGCGCCTAGGTGAGCTTATGGCGGATGATCCAAATTATGTAGAATTAACAGACGATGAGCTAGCACAATTAGACGCTATTCCTGCCGTTTTGGTGAGCCGTGATTGGTTTCAGATTTATGACAATATGCAAAAGTTCACCGAAATTTACAACAGCCAAGGGCTTTATTGGAATTACTTCTTGCACGTTTGGAAAATCTTTAGTGTTTCGCCTTTCTCAAATGGTGTGTCCTTTGTTGCAGGTACGCCAAGCGTTACAGGTGTTACACTCACTCCATCCACTGCAAGCGTAGCGGCTGGTGGTAGTGTGCAACTTACAGCGGCTGTAAGCGTTGAAAACATGGCACCGCAAAGTGTGACGTATTCGGTTACAGGAAACGCTACAGTAAGTGATACAGGTCTTGTAAGCGTCAATAGTGATGCAAGCGCAAACGATACAATCACTGTAACTGCAACTTCAACTTTTGACACTTCAAAATCTGCAAGCTCTACAATTACAGTGTCCTAAAATAAAAAGCCCTCGTTAAGAGGGCTATTTTTATAAATTTTGCAAATCATTTTTAATTTTGTTATGTTGTAAAGGTGTATAGCCGTCAATTAAACCCATGATGTACACCACTAAATAATTGGGTTTTGATTGCAAAGATTCTAAGTCTACATAAGTGTTATACATATTGTTTCGAGTCTTAATAGAACTTGAAGCGTAAGCACTTAATAAAGCAACTTCAGACGGTTCTAATTCAACGCTTTGAGAATAAGTACTTCCGTTATCATTTAAAGAGCTAGGAAGTTCAAGGGTTAATTTTTTACTCATCTTGATACTCCTCTAAATGGCTAATAAACATGGCGCTATCATGATAGCGATGTGTTTCGATAGCGTGAAACGCTTCAAGGCAATCAAGGCAAACGCTATCGTTTGTAAAGCGGTGCATTTTGGTGTAAGTGGTTAAAATGCTTTGGCGTGATGATTCGTCACCATCACAATACAAAGCAATTAAAGTGAGTTCTAAAGGCTGATAATAGCTTTTTGGTTTAAAGTTATCGAGTTCACCAAATAAAGAATCTAAAATTTGTAAGTTTGTCATGTTTACTCCTCTAAAATAAAATTGATTTGGCCCTTATCAAGTGCAAGGGTTTTACATAGTACATCCCATTCTTTCAGTGTGAAATTGGAGCGACCCGTTATTTTCCTTGATAAAGTTGACGGATGGATACCCAAAGCACTTGCTAGGCTTTGCGTATTATATCCCTTTTGTTTGATCATAAGTTTTAGATAATATTGTTTCATGGGCTTATTTTAGCAAGAAAGGAAAAACTTTTCAATGTATATTCCGCAAATTCAAATTGCTTCACAACCGCAAACCTTTATTTTACTTTATGAAAAAGTGCCCATTGATTCAAGCTATTCAATGAGCATTGCCCACACAAATTTAACTAGAGAAGCTTTTTTTCGCCAGTTCTTAAAGTGTGAATTTAATAATCAAAGTTATCAGCGCCTTAATAAAAACACCTTGCGTATACAAGCGTATGCAGAGGACATTTTAAGTTGTAACTATTTAAGCTTTCAAAATCGAAACGGTAAAAGAATTTATGCCTTTATTACTTCTTTGAATTACATCAATGAAAACACAACCGAAATTACTTATACCGTGGATTTAATCCAAACCTATTATTATGATGTTACTTTGCAACCTTGCCTTATTGAACGTGAACACACTTCAGATGACACCATGTTTAAATATACACAACCTGANGGGATTTCGGTCAATTATTACGAAACCTTAAGCGAAACCGTTTCTAAAAATTTCATGGGCTGGGAATCCGTTGTGATTACAACGCTTGAAGAGGACGGCTCAAAAGGCGGTGGTTCAAGTGATAGCGGCGAAAGTGGCGAAAGCGATGATAAGGACGATACAGGCGGTGTAAATCGTCCAATTGGTGGAAGTGGTAGCGTAAGACCTGAAACAGAACTTGGTGAAATACAAGAAACCGCAAACCCTGTAGGAAGCGTATGGCAAGGTACCGACCATTTTATTGATGGTGTCTATGTGGGCGCTAAGGTTTTAGCTTTTACAGATACCGCCAAATATAATACTTTCTTTGATGGTGTTAGCAATAATGGCACCGAGGATGGAATCGTAACAAGCTATATGTTTCCTGCAAGCTTTGACAAGGGCGCTAAGGTTGATGTCAATACAGGACAAGTTAGCGGTGGCGTTCATTCTCTGAATACATCGCTTACACTTTCAACATCCATTGCGCCAAAATTTGACACGCTAGCAGGCGGCTATAAGCCAAAGAACAATAAACTTTATAATCATCCGTTTCATTATTTATTGGTTACTAGTGGAGATGATTCTCAAGATTTGCGCTTTGAATTTTTCAGTAATCCTAAGGCAATCACCTTTCAAGAAACTTGTACAATCCTACCCAATGCAAGTGCTTTAAGCGTGCCTATGTCATATGCCGTGGTAAATCAAGCAAACACTGCAAACTATTTATACATGACAGGGCTTAGCGGCTTTCCGCAATGCTCATACGTCATTGATTCCTATAAAGNGTGGTGTGCNCAAAATGCAAACACTTTGGAGTACAATTATCAANAGGTTGATTACGATTATTCCAAAGCTGGATGGCAAGCGATTCCCAATATGCTTGCAAACGTGGGACAAGTTGCAGGCGCAACCATGGGCGCAAATGGTGCAGGTATTTTACAAGGCCTTGCTGGAATTGGTCAAGGTATATCGGATTCTATTTGGCGCATGAACGATTACGAACAAGCCAAAAATGCACTCAATGCAAACGTCAAAGATCACGCCTTAGTGCCAAACCACGCTTCAAGCCCTGCTAATAGCAACGCCTTATTCTCTTTAAAGGAAAAGACATTTCGCTATCTTGTCATGAGTGCAGATTATAACACGATTGTTCAAGCCGATAATTTCTTTACTCGATATGGTTACGCTTGCAATAAAACGAAAGTACCAAACACCGCCGTTCGACCTTATTTTACCTACACCAAAACAATTGACTGCCAAATTATAGGCACACTTCCCGCAAGTGATCAAACCGCTATTGAAGCCATTTATAATAACGGTATTACATTTTGGCGCAATTCCACACCGCCTAATTTAATTGGAAACTATAGCGATGTAAATAATCAAGTGTAGAAAGGAAATCACAATGCCAAAGAAACGAAAAGACGGACGAATCATTAACGAACACTCACGCCTTAGCAATGCCCCTTTTAATCGTGGTATTGCAAGCAATGCGCTTTCGTGGATGGTTTACCATGACAAATTAACAGAGCTAGCCATTAGCACGATCGAGTGGGACGGTATGCCTAGTGAAATAGATATGGCCTTTGTCGAACGTTGCCTATTTTATAGAGGAGCCGTTGTATTTTATAAAGACGAAATTTTAGACCAATATGTGTGCCTACCATTCATGACGAATAATTCGCCTGATATTTATAACAATCCAAGAGAACGGACAGCATTTGCCGCCAATGGCTATCAATATCAAGGTCTAAACGGTTCAAATTCGGTCATCATTTATAATAACTTGCTAAAGCTTCCTAGCACCTTAGACATGGAAATTTTTTCTAAACGCTTAGCTGAAATTGATGAAATTATGAAAGTCAATCTCAAGGCGCAAAAAACGCCTGTATTGATTGTTTGCGATGAATCCCAAAGATTATCAATGAAAAATCTTTATATGCAATACGAGGGCAATGAACCTTTTATCTTTGGAGATAAGGCGCAATTAAACCCTGATTCCATTAAGGCCATTCAAACAGGCGCGCCCTTTTTACTTCAAAATTTGTGGGATGTCAAAACCAAAACGTGGAACGAGGCTTTAACGTACTTAGGAATTTCAAACGTTGCCAGCCAAAAGAAAGAAAGAATGTTAGTTGACGAGGTCACACGCAATCAAGGAGGTACCATTGCAAACCGTTATTCAAGACTTGAAGCTAGACGCAATGCAGCCAATCTAATTAATCAAATGTTTNGCCNTGATATTGACGTACGTTACAGAGNTGACACAAANCCAAGCGGCGAAAGTACCACATGGGAGGATTCTTTTGATGAGCAACTAGAAAGCGATTCAAAAAGCCTTACAAGCGATGGAAAGGTGGTAGAGGATGAGTAAATATACAACAGAGGTTCGTTACATTTGCGAAAGCCTAGCAAGCCAAAGTATTCTCGAAACACATGACATCATGCAAATTATCGAAAGTGCAAGACCTAAAATTTTTGACTTTGATTTTCCAATCTTTGATGAAAACTATAGATCCGTTTTAGAAACAAAAATTTTAAGGCATTTCTATACAAGGGAAATAGCCGCTGAAACCTACACGCTTTGGAAACTTTGGTTACAAGACCGCTTAAATCTTTTAATGCCGCTTTATAATCAGCGCTATTTAATGCAACAATCCATTTTTGAACAACTCAAAAAAGGCAATTGGATGAATAGTACAGATATGATTACAGAGTCAAACACCAAAGGAGACTCACAAAGCCAAAGCGGTCAAACGCAAAACATCAAAGCCAATTCGCAAAGTCAAGACACCGATCACTTTGAAGCCGCCGACAAGCATGAAGATGTTTCGCAATCCGTAAACCGACAAGCTTACAGCGATACACCGCAAGGCAAGCTATCCAATGTTGAAGACAATACATATTTGACTAGCTATGCCAAAACCACAAACGATGATACTTCAAAAGGTACAAGTGGACGAACAACAAGCGAAACACGAAACAACCAAACAGGATCTACCAGCGACACCACACAAAACGCCAAAGCGCAATCAACGACTACACAAGACTACTTAGAGCATACTTACGGATACAGTGGTACAAATCCTTTAGAGCTTTACAGCAAGCTATACAGGGCCTTGCTAGCCATTGATGACGATTTAATGAAAGACTTGAATCCATTATTTTTTGCGCTTTGGTAATGCGTTCTTCTGTAAGTTTTTTATAATAGTATAAACCCAAATATCAAACCCTAGGTGACAGCCTATGAATCAACCACAATTAAAAGCGGTGAAGCCCTTTTTCTTTTGGTGCCAAAAAGTCATTCCTTTGGTGTATGATGACGCTTTGTCTTACTATGAAGCGATTGAAAAAATTTCATACAAACTCAATGAAATTATTTCGGTTTTAAATGAGTACGATCAAGGCCTAAAAGAGTACATTGACGAAAACTTAAACAACCTAAAAGAATATGTGGACACGCAAGACGCTACACTTGAAGCACAATACAAACAAGAAGTGCAACAAGCTATTAGCAAAGCGGAATCTGAGTTACAGGCCGCCATAAATCAGCATGAAAAGGACATCAACGCTTTATATTCGTACATTAACGAATTAAACCAAGAAGTGTATGCTTACATATCGCAAGATCAAAAACGTCAAGATATTACTCATAAAGCTTGGCTAATTTCAATGTATGAGCAAATTGAAACCGCCATTAAAGACATCAACGCTTTAATTCATAATCCTGTAAGAGGGACTCAAACCAATATACAAACGGCTATCAATGACTTATACAATGTTTTGCGCTATCAAGCCTTTGATTGTATCACCTTTGACACTATGAGTGAATCAGCTATCTATTGGGATGATAAGGGCTATACAGCGTATGAATTTGATCTATACGGCTATTACCGATATGGATACCCAAAATGTTTTTGCTACATGGTTAATCCGTATACAGGAGAATTAGATCTAATTCAAAACGTTTTAGCTCAAACCATTTCAAGAACTGCTAATAGTGTGACAGCAGATGAATTTGATACCTTGACGTATA
>WFMB01000047.1 GCA_009177185.1 Bacteroidales bacterium | reverse complement strand
CCTTGCGGACGTGGATGGCTACGGATTCCTCATTCGCTAATCGTTGTGCCAGCTCGCTGTAGGGTGTATGTGGCTCGAAAGGCGCAAATTGGAAGTCTTTGCGGATGCGCTCTGCCACTTGAGCTACCATGTCTGCGCGTTGGAAGAAGCCGATGATGTAAGGACGTTTGCGTAGTTCCTCCTTGGTGGGCAAGCGGAAGGTGGGGTCTTTCATTCGCCACCATACCCGACTGGCGTGGGGAATGTGTCGGCGCACTTTGGAGAGCAGGTCGCTGCCCCCTCCATAGCGGTTGATGAGCCGTGATGAGGCTTCTTCTATCGTGGCATTGGGGAAGATGCGTTGCCACTCCACTTGCTCATGGGCATGGGAGATACAGTAGCTGGTGCTGTCCATCCACACGTTATATCCTTTCTGCCGCAGGTAGAGGTAGTAGGCGTATTGAAACATTCGGTTGGCTAAACCAGAACGGAAGCGTATGACGATGTTTGGTGGGCGGCTCATAGTGTCAGTGGTTGTCAGAGGTATGCAGTCTTCGTAGGTAGAGGGCGAACGACCACAGCACTGGCGCACTCGTGGCGAATCGGATGAGTTTGGCCTTCATGTTGAGGCGAGCATGCCAATCTTTCTGACACAGAAGAGCTTCTGTGCGCAGTTCGTCGCTGTGGGCACGAAAGGCGTGCATCAGCAATGCGTAAAGCCGATAGTCAAAGTAGGATTGGAGTGCAGTTGCCTCTATCTGAAAGGTTTGGGTGAGGTCATATACCAGCTGAGTCGCATTCTTGACGAAACGGAACTGCTTGGCTTCCTCGTGTGTGTTGGAGATGGTCTTCCCGCCTACAGCATAGTAGAGTGTGGGTTCGTTGAGATAGGCGACCTTCCCTGCCATTGCCATCATGAAACACACCTGCACGTCTTCACATCTATAGATTTTGTTGCGGAAGAAAGTCGTGTAGTGCTTGTATGCCAAACGGATGGTATCAGCCCGATACAGGGCGGTACAGAGATGAATGACAGGGCGTTGTAGTTGGGTGAGGATGGGAACGAGTAGTTGCTGACCCTCTACGATTTCTATTTCACCTTTTGGAGTGTGAAAACAGGGATGCGGATGGGGGGCGAAGATGGTTCCAGTGGTGGCATCCCGATGCAGATAGTCAGTGTGTACGAGCGTCACCTCTGGGTGTGCCTCCATGATGCGCAGTTCCTTCTCCAGTTTCTCAGGGTCGCTCCACTCGTCGTCACCAGCGCAGTCGGCAATGTACCGCCCTTGTGCGGCAAGCAGACAATCGAAGTAGTTATCGACGATGCCTTTATTGCGGGCATTAGCGAAGAGACGGATGGATTTAGGGTAGCGTTCAGCATACTGTCGGCACACGTCAAGTGTATGGTCTGTCGAGCAGTCCTCACCTACGATGATTTCCACGGGCAGATGGCACTGCTGATGCAGGATGCTGTCGAGCGTCCGTGCGAGGGTGTCTTCTTGGTTATAGGTACAGACAATGACAGATATAAGCTCTTTCATGGGTGAACGATGAGGATTTTGGCACATGCTCCCTCGTTGCCTTCTTCGTCGGTGCAGAGGGCGTAGTAGATGCCAGAAGCGACACGGCGACCGCTCGGCATGCAGCCGTTCCACGAGAACTCGCCTCCCACGCTGGTACCTTCTGCCACCAACTTGCCAGCCGCACTCACAATCTTTACATTCGAGTTCTGCATCAGTCCTGTGATGTGTACCTTGCCATGGTAGTCGGGGCGCACAGGGTTAGGGTAGACCTTGAGGGTGCTGCTGTGCATGGATGCGGCAGGGTCAGTGGCATCGCCCCGATAGGAGCAGAGTCCTTTGGTTGTGGCGATGAAGACCTCACCCGTCTCGCCATTGATGGCAATGTCGTTAATCTCGTTGCTGATGAGGGGGCTGTTGGTTGCGGTGAAGTGTTCAAGCGTCTGCATGCCGTCGGCACTGAGCAGATACACGCCATCATCGACTGTGCCAATCCACTTGCGGTTGCCGCCGTCGATGGTGATGCACTTCACGTTGATGCTGTTCATCAGGTAGTCAGCAAGCCCGCTGCCATCGTTGCGTGGCACTTTGAGCTGGTTCAGGTGGAAGTTGTTATTGAAGAGGGTGGATGGAGTCTCGCACACGAAGAGTCCGAGGTTGGTGCCTATCCACATCGTGCCGTCTAGTGTTTCGGTGATACAATATACATAGTCAGGGTCGTAAGCCACACCGTCTTGGTTTTGGAACGCAGTGATGAACTTGTAATGGTCGTCCCTCGTATTGTCGAGCGTGCCGTTGGTATTCATAACAAGGATGCCAGCGGCACGCGTTCCGTTAGCGTCGCGGCGGCTGTTAGACCACATCCATCCGCGTTGGTCAAAGATGATGTGGTCGAAGGTGGTGTTCCCTTTCAGTTCGTCAAAAGGCAGTGCCGTCCATGTGCCGTCCTGCTTGAGGATGCGCACGATGACATCACACTCGTTATTCATCATCCACAGATTGTTGCCTGCATCATAGGCAAGGGCTGTCACACGCACATAGTTCTGCGCATTGACATTGCCAGGCAAGATGCTGGTCAGTGGCGAGTTATCGTAGGTATAGTGGTTCTTCAACTTGTAGTCCTTAAACTCGTAGATGCCACTGCGCATCGTGCCCAGCCAGTGATGCTCAGGGTCGTTCGGGTCTTGCACGATGTCAGTCACGTTCATGTAGGTATTCTTCCCCACTAAGGCAACGGCCTCTTCTTCGTCGAAGGCTGTCCATCGCCCGTTTTCATACTTCATCGCCGTGCCAGGATAGTTCACGTTGGGATAGTAGAAATTACCGCCAGCCATCAACAGGCGGTTACCCTGCATGTTGAGGTGGTAGGCATAGTTGCGAACGGGAGAGTTGGGCACGACATCCTTCACTTGCTCCAGCCATTTGGCAGCCGCCTCCTGTTCCTCTGCTGTAGGACCGAAGGTGACGGTACTTGCGCTGACTGTCATCCAGTTAGCCATGTCCAGCAAGTTCTTCGTGCGGTCGCCCTCCTTCACGCCTGTGGCGGTATTGGCATACAGCTTGCCATTCACCAGCGTAGCTGCCCTCACTTTGCTACCAAAGGTATAGAAATCCTTGAAGTAGCCCTCTTTCAGATTGACTACAGCCAAACCTTCGTTGAGGCTGATGAGGGCTTCCTCACCAACTACTTTGAGTTCGTTCAGTGTCTTGTCATTTAGCGTTTTGTTCTTCAGGTCTGACAGATTCCAACGGGTGTTGTCCATGCCCAAAAGGNCGATATTGCCATTNTCATAAAGCACCACCAGACACTTCAGCAGGGTCGAATAANCGANGTNGNAGATGCCNCAGTCGCTNAGGGTGTTCGTCTTGTCGTAGACCTCCAGCAGTTGGTCGTCAGTATCATAGCTGTACAGACCGCCTTGGGCAAGGACAAAGATGCGCGAGTCGGTCTTCACCGCTTTCGTCGCTCCGTGGTATGCGGCATAGATGGTCCAGTCGTTGGCTTGCGCGCAGTGGATGCCAGCGCAACACAATAATAAGATGAAAAACAGCTTTCTCATATATCCAATAACGAAGTTATGCCGGCTTTATTGCCTTCACCATGCGGTCGTTGCCAAAGCTGTCCTTGCGCAATTCCACATCATGGTAGCCCATGCCTTGCAGCATCGTCACAGTCTCATGTCCGAAGCGGCGGTTAATCTCGAAATAGAGTTGTCCACCAGCGTGCAGCAGTTGTAAAGCCAGTTCTCCTATCCTGCGATAGAAGAGGAGAGGGTCGTTGTTAGGCACGAACAGGGCGAGGTGCGGCTCGTGCTCCAGCACATGCATCTCCATCTCTCGTGCCTCTTCTTCGCAGACATAAGGAGGGTTGGAGACGATGCAATCGTAAGCGTTTAGCGTTGCGTATTGGTCGTTCAGCGTTGCCAAGACATCCACTTGGGCAACTTTGATTTTCACGTTGTTGCGTTTTGCATTTTCTTGGGCGATATGCAGGGCGATGGGGCTGATGTCCCAAGCTTCCACCTCCGCCTGTGGTAGCCGTTGAGCCAAAGCGATTGCGATGCAGCCACTGCCCGTGCCGATGTCCAGTATTCTTTTCGATAGGTGTAGAGCGTTGTCCGTTGGCGGCTGACAATCCTTTACAATCCATTCCACCAGCTCCGCTGTTTCGGGACGGGGAATGAGCACCCCCGAAGCAACATGGAGCGTCATGCCGCAGAAGTCAGCTTCGCCTAACACATACTGCACAGGTCTTCCATGAGCCACTTGTGTAGCCATGTCAAAGGCTTGTTGCTNTTGGACGGTGCGTGTGGTATCGTCTCGTTCCGTNAGCACANCGGTCATGCTCATGCNACACACCTTCTCCATCAGCAACAGGNCANTNGCCTTGGCCTCGTTGACTTCCATGCCACTCTGCACCAGCAGGGTCTTGATGTCNCTGTACGTCTTGTTCATGTTGCAAAAGTACACATATTCTTCCAGCCTTACAACTGGAAAGCTGCAACGAAGTGGCGGGCACTTGGTGTCCACCACTTCGTTGTTAANGGGTTGGGAACAACAATTCTCCTTTATGTTTCTTGCCTGTAAGTTCGATGGTCAGTTTGCCACGACCAATGATGTCCATACCAATGATGACGGTTTCGAGTCCCTCGCTATCCAAGCCATACACCTCTAAGTTNAACACCAAGNCAGNGGTTAGNNTCAGTCTNATNTCATNNACACCCACCGTATTGAGCTTATNGCCAATTTNTATGAGTTNTTCACGCTTAGGTTGACATTCCAGTTCTCTTAGGATGTCCATACTTACAGCAGTTCGAGTAGCACCCGTATCAATCAAAGCCGCATCGGCAATATGCAGGTTCTGGAAGTCGTGCGAGAAGACAACGCAATCTGTGCACATCTTGAATGATGGCTCAATCAGATACTTTTGCAGAGGGAGTGATACGTATTTCATAGGCTGTTTTAGCTTGCTCGATGAGCCGTTTCTTCTCTTCTGCGGTCAATAGCTTGGGCTTTCTTCTTCTTGTGGCTGTTCTTGGGCGAATTACGCCGATATGCCCGATGATGGGAATGCTTTTCTGGTTTTCCATAGGCATTGCTTCTTAAATGACTTTGGGGCAAAGATACGACAATTTCTGTAGCTTCCAAAGAAAAGGCACAAAAAAGTGGCGGGCACTTGGTGTCCGCCACTTTGCATTGATGATGTGTGTGATTTTACTTGATGTAGAGCTTCTTGCCATTGACAATCACGATGCCCTTGTAGCCCTTGCCCACCTGCTGGCCAGCGAGGTTGTACATAGGAGCGTTGCTGTTTGCAGCGTTGGCAATCTCTGTCTCTTCGATGCCAGTCACTTCCTTTTCGCTCTCGTTACCATAGTAAGTGAGACGGAAGTCGTCGGCCTTGAACCATGACATGCTGGTTGCCTTGATGGTTACGTCGCCCTTCTCTTCGAGCTTGAAGATGATGCTTGCCACCATGCCGTTCGACTTCTCTGGACCAGCCATCTCGAATGGCANGCCTTCACCGTTGGCAGTGAGGTCAATCGTGTTGCCCTTGTCAGNAGCGANGNTGGCTTGCAACTCGTAGGTACCTGCTGGGAGGCTCTTCAACACCTGTGATACGTAGAAGCCACCTTCTGGAGTAGAGCTGTTCCATGTGTTGAATACGTATGCACCGTCAGCGATGTCGATAGTGTAAGTGCTGTTAGAGTTGTCAGCAGATCTCGTGTCGCTTCCCTTGTAGTATGTCCATCCGTTCAGGTCGTCCTCGAAGCTTTGGTTCGTGATGACAGCTGTCATGTCAACAGGGTTCTCATCGCTGGCTTCGCTGTAGTTAGCAGGTAGCTTCAGTTCGCCCAGCAGGCTTGATGCCTTCTCGATAACTGCTTCCAGTTCTGCCACTGTCAGCTCTCTGTTGCCCAGGTTGTCAGCGATAGTCTCCAGATACTCGCCAGCTTCAATAGCGATAGCCTCGTTGGCATCCTCTTCGTCCTTGGCTGTCTCCAGCTGGTTCACGATGTCTTCTGCCTTAGGATAGAGTTCTGCAGACTTCTTGGCGTATGCGATAGCCTCGTCAAGTTTTACAACGTAAGCTTGGCATGCCTCCTCAGTGTCGAGTGCTGCAACACCTTCTTCCAATGCAGCAAATNCGTNGGTTNCGTCNGTACCTACATTGTCCTCGTTTGCAGTGATAAATGCGTTCAGCTCAGCAAGTTTCTCGTTGACAGGGATAAGGTATGCGTCAACACCTCCGCCAAGGTAAGTCAGCTTGAAGTTGTCGAAGATGACCCAGTCACCATTGCTGATACACTTGATACCGAATGTGAGGTCTGTCTGCTCGTTAAGGATGATGTTCAGCTTGGTTGTGTAGTCAGGATATTCGTTGCCCTCTGTGACGTGAGCGAAGTGGTAGTATGCGCCCTGCATGCCGTTTGGCACCCATTTGCCTTCCCATTCAGCGTCGCTTGGCCAATCACCCATGTCATAGAGCTTCTCTTCTGTTGCGTAGTCGTGCTGGTTAGGAACAGGAGAAGTCTGCTCTTCGCCATTTGCAACAGCATAGAGGAAGGTCTCGATTCCGTTGCCGCTGTCGTCGCGCTCGAACGCCTGGCAAGAGAACTGGTAGATACCTGCAGGCATGTCCTTGATGGTTTGGAACATAGCAAACTTAGCGTGATAAACTTCAGCGTTGCCCGATGTAGGTGCAGGAATGCCAACGTCCAGCAGGTTCTCACCCTGATTCGTGCCGCCCCATTCTGGTCTTGCGCCGTCTGTCTGCCATCCAGAGAAGTCAGTGTCGAAGTCTGGGTTCTGAATCATGAAGGTGATGTCGTCGCCAGCTTCAAGATACTGTGAAACATAGTCGTTCACCATCTTGTTCATGATGCCGTCCAGCTCAGCGATTTGCTCGATGGTGTAGGTCATCTCGTCGTAAGCCTCTTCCCACTCCTGGATGTTGTCACCCAATTCATCGGCAATGCCTTCAAACTTGGTGCCCGAGAAGTTATCCATCTGCTCTACAACCTTATCGTTGAATGCCTTGAAGGTCTCGTATGCCTTGATGGATTTTTGGAGCTGTTCGTAGGCAGCGTCCATTGCGTCCTTCGCTGCCATATAGTCACCGCCATTTGCCGAGATAGCTTCTGCGCTCTCGATGGCATCTACATAAGCCTTCTTGTCGCCAGTGTAAGCAATCACCTCTTCCATGACGTCTTCATCAGGATCTTGTTTTTCCTTCATGGCTTCAATGGCATCATCCAGCAACACCTTGTCTGGATCGTCAGCCACTGCACCATAATAGAAGAGCTGCAGGTTGTCCATTGCAATCCAGTTAACAGGCGTTTGTGCTTCGGCACTGTTGATGACACGCATACCGAGGGTCATTGAGCCACCTGTGTGTACAAATGTGAACTCGAAGTGCTCTGGCTTTTCGTTGTCTGTAGCCACTGGAGTATAGTATTCCTTGCCGTCTAATGATGCCTTGGCGAACAACTGCACGTTGTCGGGATGAGCACCACCGTGATACTGAGCATTAGCGATAGCATCAACAGCCAGTGTGTACTTACCAGCGGGAAGACCTGGCACTGTCTGAGTGATAGAGCCGTCGCCCAGATAGTTAGGAGCGGAGTTGGCTTTCCATGCCTCGATAAAGCCACTGATAGTAGCATTTGCTTCTACACCCGCTTTTGGATATGAAGCACCTTGGTAACCAATGTTGCTAGCTTCTGTTGAATTAGCCGTATATGTGATGTCCCAGCCGTTTACGTTGCCTGATGAGAAGTCAGGGTTGGTGAATACGCCTGAAACGTCGTTCTTTTCGCCCTCAACGATGTCCTCGAAGTATTGTGAGATTTCTACCCAACGACCCTTGTCGTAAGCAGAATTGGCAGCCTTCTTCAGTTCTTCGATAGAGCTGCTTGTGTTGTTGTACACCTCAAATTCAGGAGCGAGTGCCTCAGCGGCGATGCCGTTCTCCATCGCGTACTCGATTTGAGCCTTCAAGTCTACGGCTGCGAGATATACAGGAATCTTCTCCTTGTAGGCTTCGTACTCAGCCACAGAAACGAACTGCCATTCATCCCAGAAGGGCGCGCCCTCGATGAAAGCCAATTCTGGTTCTTGAGCCTCGCCGTCAATCTGGGGAACGTACCTGTATTCTGCATTGTAGAAATACAAGCGCGTGTTGGGAGTCTCTCCAGTCACGGTCTCTGCTGCGCCCCATGCGCCAGGGACGAGTGTGCTGGGGTTGACGATGTTGTCATTGGCATCCAGTATTCCATCTGCGCCTATGCCAGTGTTTGTAATTTTGTAGCTTGCGTTGGCTTGCTTCTCCACCATCCAAGCGTCTGTGCCAGGATATGAGGTACTGCTAACACTGCTGCCGGCATCTACCCACTGAGCGTTCCATGCGTTGGCAGAAACATACAGCCACTTGTTCTTGTTGGTGTATGCAGCTGGATAGCAGCACAAGTTGTAAGCGCCGTCTTCCAGTTTCTTCATACGGATAGAGTCGCCATATTCAGCGACAGAAGCGCGTGTGTTCCAGTCGTTATGACCAGCGAGGAACCCTTTCGCACCTACATTGTACAGGTACTGAGTGGTCTCTCCGTCTTCAGCCATTTCGACAAAGTTAGTCACAGTTGGCTTTTCCCACGTTGCCGTGAAACTCTGTGCGAATGATGCAACGCTCATCAGCACAGAAGCCACCAAAAGTAAAGCTTTCTTCATAAAGAGTGATTAAAAGATTAGTTAAAAATGTTAATTGTTCTTTTTCTATTTTGATATTACGATAAGGTCAGTTTCATTCATGTGGGTGTGAATAGGAATACCATGATTCTTGTGGCAAAGATAGAATTTGTACTTTGTTTTTACCCCCCCCCGTTTTGTTAATTTGCGTTAAATAACCAGAATTTCCTGCTTTAAGTCAAGAAAATGTGGGTTGAAAGGTCTGTCTGACGTTCTGACGAACTGCTGCGGTCAGCGATGGAGTGTACGGAGAGCTACACCTTGGAGCAGTCGTCGTCTCCCTGCTGGATTTGTTGGATATATGTCAACATTTGGTGGAAATTGACAAAATGGGGGTAAATAAATTGGTGGAAAATGTTAAAACNATATTGGGGNTGNNNAAGTGGTGAGAACGCTGGACCACAAAATTATTATTGGAACAACTTATTGTGCATTATTGGAAATTTTTGTTCAAAGCCCCCCTTGAGTATGGTCACAAGCGACTTTGGTGGGGCAAACAAAAATTTCTAATAATGCACAATAAGTTGTTTCAATAATATAGCGTGAAGTTTGTGGGTAAGGTGTGGTGTGTTTTATTGATATGGTTGAGTTTTGAGTTCTGTTTGCAATTCCGTTTGCAGAAAATGAAAAATGCAAACGGAATTGCAAACGGAAACTGTTTTTAAGGCTTTGTCAATCTTCTGTATTTCACGTTGTTGGATATGCTATCCTCTGTTTGCAAAATTTCGTGNTCGTTCACTAATTCAGCAAACAGCCGTGAAACTTTAGAGCNGTCTTTNTCTTGCAATTNCNGCAACATGCGAGCCTCGGAATTGTTGATTGTTTCGATGGAGTCCAAATATCTGANTATCGCTTCTTTTTGTCTTGCTCGTTCTTGTTTTTTTGTGGTAACATATTCTATCTTGTCACGGGTGTTTTTGCGTTTGCTTATATGAAGTATGTATGTTAAACCAGAAGTTTTGCCCGTTGGTTCGATGAACCCCAAATCATGGAGTTGATGAAGGATGCTTTGTAGTCGGTATTGGTTTATATTGGGGGATATTTCCAAATCTGCCACCTTTACCTGTTTGTGATTGATAATTTCAGTCAACACTAACAGCTCATCGAGTTTCATGGGGTTGCCTACCTGATTTTCGTATTGCAATGATAGCTCAATCAACTTTTCGGATACAACATCTGCCTTGATACGGAAGATGACGGAATACTCGGTTTCTTCAGGTTCAGGTAGCGATTTACCTTTTTTGAGCAGGTCGGTGAATATCTTGTCAAAGCCGCTGCCAGCTTTCTCTGCCAGACCTATCTCGCGTAATATATCCATCACGTTGGGGTTGCGAGGATTTGTTTTGCGCAGGTAGTTCTCCGTTGTTACTCCTTCAGGGAAAGGTCCAGGACTTTCTATTTCCAAATAGCCACCATCATCATATTTCCTTATCTCCACGATTTGCTGTCGGCTTAGGCTTCTGTGAGCCAATGCGTTAATGAGTAGTTCCCTTATAACTATTTCAGAATAGTCTTCAACATATTCGCGGAATAAGCCAAACACATATTCTTTTTGGCGAATCTCTGCCTTTAGTTGGGCAAAACACGCTTTTGCGACTTCGATGATATTGCCTTTGTATTCATAAGGCTTGTATGTGCCGTCAGCGTAATAGTGAATGTATTTCACCTCATAAAATGGGAGCTCTTTTAGTGCGGTTTGATTTCCGACAAACAAGATGCCAGTGGTAGTAGGTAGCACTTCTTCTCCCTCCTCTTTCGTCATTCCAAGAGAGTCAAGAAGGTCTTCGCGTGTTTTATTCAAATAGGGACTGTCAGCATCTCTTGATTCTATTAAGCCAAGCAGATGGTTCAAGCGGTTTTCATCCAACCATTTTTCAGAAATATGCCATGCTTTTTGGTCATATACAATCAGGCCTTTTTCAGACATGATGGTTGCCATCTCGTATGGTTCGATANGGCGATTACCATCGTTGCTGCGGATTAGNAACTTTCTGTATTGTNGATGATTTNTACNAAGTTTTTGATGCCAAGGTATCAAAATATACTATGAAAAGCAATTTCAAGCGTGAATAATGTGGATTCGTTGTATGTACGTTATGTTATATATCCCATAGTTAAGAATTGAAGGGGATTCAATTAGTTGGAATTTGCTCCAATAATATAGCGTGAAGTTCGTGGGTAAGGTGTGGGGATGTCAGCGGAGTGCCTGCGCGAAATAACAAGAGCACCCTGCGCGTATTATTTCGTGCAGGGTGTGTGAAATAATACGCGCAGGGTGCGCATATATGTGTGATGAGGATGTTGGGTTAGTGGCGGAGCGTCGAGGCGAGTTCGATGCCTTTGGCTACGGCGTAGGCGGTGGTCCAGGCGGCTTGGAAGTTGAATCCGCCTGTCACGCCGTCGATGTCGAGCACTTCGCCGGCGTAGTAGAGGTGGGGTGTTTGTTTCGACTGGAGAGTGGTCTTATCCACAGCGTCGAGCGGGATGCCGCCACAGGTGACGAACTCGTCTTTGTAGGGGCTGCGCCCNGCTATTTGGNAGGTNTCGNNGGTGAGNAGGTTAACCAAGCGGTTCAGCCCNNTCTTGCCCAGTTCGCCGCATCGCTTGCCTTGCAGCTGGGCTTTCTGCAAAAGGTAGTTCCACAGACGGGCTTGCAGGGGATAGGGACGTGTGTTGTCGATGAGTTTTTGGGTGTTCTGCTCTATTATATATATAATGTGTCGGCGGACGGCTTCGGTGTTGGTCTCGCCTGTCCAGTTGATGCACAGGGGCGACTGGTAGTGCTGCTCGGCCAAGTGGCGAGCGGCGTGGCTGGAGAGTTTCAGGATGGCGGGACCGCTCATGCCCCAGTGGGTGATGAGCAGTGGACCTTGAGCGCGGAAGGGGGTGGAGGGGAGGTGGACAAGGACATCGTCCACCACCAGACCTTGCAGGGCGGTGAGGGCGGTGTCCTTGATGGTGAAGGTGAAGAGGCTGGGCACGCAGCCGTCCCTGTGGGGTGTGCCGCCGATGGTGACAGCTACGAAGTCGAACTCTTGGAGGAGTGTCTGGGGGGCNTCCACCNTGGTGCCCAGACGGAGGCGGATGCCGTGCCNTCGGGCNTCGCGGAGGAAGCAGTCGATGATGGCGTGGCTGTCTTGCGCTTCGGGGAAGACGCACTGGTCGGGCTGTATGGTGAGGGGCACACCGTGGGTCTCGAACCATCGGTAGGCGTCTGCTGGGCCGAACTGCTTGAACAACCGTTTGAGCAGGGTGGCACCGCGCGGATAGACCTGCCGCAGGTCGGTCACGTCGGCAAAGGTGTTGGTGCAGTTGCAGCGACCGCCTCCCGAAATCTCTACCTTGGCAAGCACTTTGTGCTGCTGCTCGAAGATGGTGACATCGAGGTCAGGCACCAGCTCCTTGGCGTTGATTGCCAAGAAGAAACCTNCCGCACCGCCGCCGATGATGGCGAGTGTGGGGCGGTTATTGCTNTGCTCGTTCGAGTGCCACATTGATGTTGGGACAGATGTTTTCCTCGCCAATGAGCTCGTTGAAGCCGTTCTTGGCAAGTATGTCGCGCACGGAGTCGTTCACGCCTGAGAGGATGATTCTGATGCCCTCTTTCTTCGACATGCCGATGAGGCTCTGCAGGTTGTGCATGCCGGTGGAGTCGATGAAGGGCACTTTGCGCATACGGATGATGCGCACCTCGGGGCGTTCTTTCATGCGCACCATCANTTCNTCGAACTTGTTGGCGATGCCGAAGAAGTAAGGTCNGTTGATTTCATACACTTCCACGTGCTCGGGNATGGTGAGGTGTTCGATGTTCGGGTTCTCAGCCAAGTCGGTTTCGGCGGTCGGGTCAATCTCGTCGTCATCGGTGAGCACGCTGACACGGGTGGTCTCCGCCATGCGGCGCATACAGAGCAGACAGGCGAGTATGAGTCCCACCTCGATGGCGATGGTGAGGTCGAAGATGACGGTGAGGATGAAGGTGAGCCAGAGGACGAAGGTGTCGCTCTTGGGGTTGTGTATCATCTCGCGAATGGTGCGCCAGCCGCTCATGTTGTAGCTGACCACGACGAGCACGCCTGCCAGACAGGCCATGGGGATGTACTTGGCGTAGGGCATGAGGAAGAAGTAGATGAGCAGGAGCACGACGGCATGGATGATGCCAGCGACGGGGGTGCGACCGCCGTTGTTGATGTTGGTCATCGTTCGTGCGATGGCACCTGTGGCTGGGATGCCGCCGAAGACGGGGCTGAGCACGTTGGCAATGCCTTGGCCGATAAGCTCTTGGTTGGAGTCGTGCTTGTGGCCGATGATGCCGTCTGCCACGGTGGCGGAGAGCAGGCTCTCGATGGCACCGAGCACGGCGATGGTGATGGCTGGCGAGAGAAGACCCTTGATGTTTTCCCAGCTGAGGGCGGGCAGCTCGGCTTCGGGCATGGAGGGGTTGATGTCGAAGCGGTCGCCGATGGTGTCAACGTGGATGTCGAAGTATTGGGTCATGATGATGCCTGCCACGGTCATGACGATGATGGCTANGAGCGAGCCGGGNACTTNCTTGNNGATGAAGGGGGTGCAGGCGATGATGACCACGGAGAGAATGCNGACGATGGCGGTGGCGAGGTCGATGGTGGAGAAGTTTTGGATGTAGCAGATCCATTTCTCGATGAAGTCGGCTGGTACGCCGCCCTCGATGTGGAGACCGAGCAGGTCTTTCACTTGGGTGGAGAAGATGGTGAGGGCGATGCCGCTGGTGAAGCCCACGATGATGGGGTAGGGGATGTAGCGAATGATGGTGCCGAGGCGCAGCACACCGAGCAGAATGAGGAAGAGGCCTGCCATGACGGTGGCGATGGCGAGCCCTGTAAGCCCGTACTGCTGGATGATGCCGTAGATGATGATGATGAAGGCTCCTGTGGGACCGCCTATCTGCACGCGGCTGCCGCCAAAGGCACTGATGGCGAAGCCGGCGATGATGGCGGTGAGGATGCCTTTCTCGGGCGACACGCCCGAGGCAATGCCGAAAGCGATGGCGAGTGGCAGGGCGACGATGCCCACGATGATGCCGGCCANGAGGTCGGCTGTGAATTTCTGACGGNTGTAGTCTTTGAGCGTGNNGAACAGCTCAGGTTTGGACAGATGAAATCTCTTCATGCTTTTCTTTTATTTTTTAACGAATGCTCTGAAAATGAACCAAATGTGTTGTGTGATAGCGGTCAGCCACCCGTAGTGCTTCGCCATGATGCGGAATCGTTCGCGGAGCGATGCCTTGTGGTTGGCAGTGGTCATGCCTTCGGCGAGGTAGTCCGCCAAGGGTTCTTTCACGTATCGGTTGACCATGCCGCGCTGTTCGCCCTCCTTCATGCAGCGGATGCACCAGTCGAAATCGGCTGAGAAGTGGTATTGCTGGTCGTAGGGAAGGGCTATTTGGCGGTGGATGTAGAAGGCTTGGTGGCATACCAGCATGCCTGCCTTGAAGGAACGCCATGTGAGGTGTTCGGGAGGGGTGAGGCGGCGGTTGCGCAGGAAGTGTCCGTCGGCATCGACGATGTGGGTGTCGCCGTAGAGGACGGCGGTCATTGGAGCGGCAGCCGCAGCAATGTGTGCCAGCGTCTCTTTGCTGTGCAGCGTGTCGCCAGCGTTGAGGAAACAGAGGTAGTCGCCTGTGGCGAGGCGGAGACCCTTGTTCATGGCATCGTAAAGCCCGTGGTCGGGTTCGCTGTGCATGATGGCGTGGGGGTAGCGATGGGCTATCTCCAGCGTCCTGTCGGTGGAGGCTCCGTCGATGATGAGGTGCTCGATGTGGGGGTAGGTCTGCTGTGCCACGCTTTGCAGGGTGCGTTCGAGGGTGTCCTCAGCGTTGTAGGTGACGGTGATGATGCTGAACTTCATGCGTGCTGATAGGGGCTGTAAGACAGGGTGGTCTTATAGGCTTTTGTAAACTTTGATGTATTGGTGTGCCACGGTGTTCTCGCTGTAGGCGACCATAGCCTTGTTGCGGGCTTGGCGACTGAGGGTGTCGTAGTCGGCCGAGAGGGTCCAAAGGATGCCGTCGGCAAAGTCTTGGGCGTCTTGATAGGTGGCGACGTAGCCTGTCTGCTGGTGGTCAATCATCTCGGGGATGCCGCCCACGTTGAAGCCTACGCAGGGAATGCCGCAGGAGAGGGCCTCCATGATGGTGTTGGGCAGGTTGTCCTGCAAGGAGGGGGTCACGTAGATATCGACGGCATTGTAGAGCTGCACCATCTTGTGTGGGTCGCTCATGTAGCTGATGGGGATGATGCTGAAGGGGACTTGGTTGCGTACCTCTTCAGCTTGACCGCCCACGACGACAATCTCGGTGCGCTGTGCCACATCGGGGTGTGTCTGCTTGAGCAGTTGCAGGGCTTCCAGCAGATAGCGGAATCCCTTGCGCTCGTCGGTGATGCGCTGGCAGCCAAAGAGCAGCAGACGCTTGTCGAGCGGCAGTTGGAATGCCTTGCGTGCTTCGGTCTTGTCTNGGGGGNGGNACAGGTNGGTGTCGATGGCGTTCGGAATGCTGATGNCCCNATGTCCTTGGGTGAGCTTCGACTTCCTTNCCATGNCTGCCATCCATTCGCTACAGCCCACGAACGTGAGGCGAGTGGCTTGGTAGATGCGTTCTTTCTGACGGAAAACACGCTGAGCCATGTCGCCCATCAGGTGTCCGCCTTGCAGTTCACAGTGTTGGCAGAGGGCGGTGTATTTCTCGCAGCTGCCTGAATAGTGGCAGATGCCCGTGAAGTACCACTGGTCGTGCATGGTGATGACCACGGGCTTGCCTGCTTGCAGGATGTGGCGAAGCCCATTCATGGAAAGGAAACCTTGGTTGACCCAGTGCAGGTGGATGACATCGGCACGCTGGAACTCCTGTGTGCGTGTGATGTCGGAGCCTGTGTTGGCAATGTCAACCTGAAAGAGACGCTTGCGGTTGAAGCCATTGCCCACGAAGATGCACAGGCGCTCCCACAGGAAACGGAGCGTGTGTGCCCAGTTTGAGCCTACTGACACCACGGTGAGGTGGTCTGTCTGCTTGTCGCGTACCAGCATTCTTGCCTTGACACCATTCTTCTTCAAGGCTTTCATCAGTCGGTAGGCAGCGATGGCGGCTCCTCCGATGCGCTCGGACGTGTTGATAATAAGAACCTTCATAAGTCAAAAACCATGCAAAGGTACAGCTTTTTGCCTACACAGAGGCATTTCCGAGCAAATTCTTCGTGTTGGACTTGGAAGTTCGCAAGAAATGCTGTACCTTTGCAACGCTTTCCACTCATGGAGAGCACACCTGCTTCAGTAGCTCAGTTGGTTAGAGCACATGACTGTTAATCATGGGGTCGTTGGTTCAAGCCCATCCTGAAGCGCACAAAAAAGACGCTCACGGCATGCCGTGGGCGTCTTTTTTGTGCTTGCTTCTCTGTGCGCTGCTACACTTTCTTCCAGAAGTTGGTGGTGAAGAGAAGGAAGATGGGGAAGATTTCGAGACGACCGATGAGCATGAGGAAAGAGCAGACGTACTTCGCCACGGGGGAAAGGATGGCCCACGAATGGACAGGACCGTAGTAACCCATGCCTGGACCAACGTTGCTGATGCTCGACATGGCAAGTCCGAAGGCCTCGTAGTAGTCGAACCCTGTGCGCACATCGTTGGGGGCGACACCGCTCAACGCCAAGACGAACGCGCCTAAGAAGAGGGAGCAGACGAACAGGGCGACAAAGCCAAGCAGCGTCTGCATCACGTTGGTGGGGATGATGTTGCCGTTCATGCAGACGGGTGTGACGGCACGGGGATGCAGGATGCGGGTGAACTCGTTCTTCAACACCCGATAGATGATGCTGATGCGCACACACTTGAAGCCACCGCTGGTGCTCAAGNCNGANCATNCGTCCTGCAAACATGACGAAGAGCAGGACGGGCATGAGGTGTACAGGCCACAGCGTGTAATCGACGGTGGCGAGTCCTGTGGTGGTTTGCAGGGAGATAACGGTAAAAAGGCTATGGCGAATCGCCTCTTCCATGTCGTGAAGAGGGTCTTGGAGTGCCAAGAAGAAGGCACAGAGGCACGAAGCACCTAACACGATGATGATATACACCTTGAGCTCTGCGTCGCCAAAGAACTTCTTCACTTTCCCTTTCAGCATCGTATAGTATAATAATGTGTAGTTGATGCCAGACACGAACATGAAGAAGATGAGCACATACTCGATGGCGGGCGAGTGGTAGAAATCGCCCAGCAGGTCGGAGTGCGTGCCGTAACCGCCTGTGGCAGTGGTACACATGGCATAGTTGATGGCATCGAAAGTGGGCATGCCGCACACGACGAGCGACAGGATGCAGAGGAGAGTGAGCCACACATACACGCTGCCAATCCAGCGGACAGCGATGGAAATGCGTGGATGCACCTTGTTCTGCATAGGGCCTGTGGCTTCAGCAGCAAAGAGTTTCACCTCGCCCACACCGAAGGCTGGCAGGATGGCGATGGTGAAGAACACGATGCCGATGCCGCCAATCCACTGGGTGAGGCTGCGCCAGAAGAGGAGACCGCGGGGCATGATGTCGATGTTGTCGATGATGGTGGCACCCGTGCTGGTGAAGCCTGACATGGTTTCAAAGAAAGCGCTGGAAACGTCGGGGATGTGACCGTCGAGCAGGAACGGCAGCATGCCGATGAGGGTGAAGAGCATCCACACTGACGAGACGATGATGTAGCCATCTTTGCGTCCCATCTTCTTGCCAGCGTCTTTGCTGACGAACACGCCAATGCCGCCCAGCAGCAGGGCGATGCAGATGGGTAGCGAAAAGGCTTTCACACCTTCGTCATATATCCAGCACACCACCTGACACAACATCATCAACCCCGCCTCAATGAAGAGGAGGAAGCCCATGACCTTTGCAATGAGTTTCCAGTTGACCATCTGCTTACTTGAAGTACTTGTCCAGTTTTCTTAGAGTTCCATTGGTGCAGAAGACGACCACTTTGTCGCCCGCTTGCAGTTGGGTGGCACCGCCGACGAGCATGGACTTGCCGTCGCGCGACATGCCGCCGATGTTGATGCCGTTGGGCAGGTTGAGGTTCATCACCTTCTTTTTTGTGACCTGCGAGCCGGGCTTGACGATGAACTCCGCCACGTCCGCCTTGCCGATGGTCAGCATTTTCACGTTGTCCACGTCGCCCTTAAGCAACATGCGGTAGATATGGCTGGCGGCAATCATCTTCTTGTTGATGATGGTGCCGATGTCAAGGTCGTTTGCCATGTCGAAGTAGTCGAGGTTCTCCACCTGCGCAATGGTCTTGCGGATGCCACGGCGACGCGCAGCGACACAAGCCAGAATGTTTTGCTGGTCGTTGTCGGTCAGGGCAATGAGTGCCTCGGTGCTGCCATATCCCTCATCGTTGAGCAGGTCCATATCGTAGCCTTCCCCTTGCAGAATCAAGGTCTTGGGAGCGACGAGCGATGGCAGTTTCCCGGTGCGT
>WFMB01000044.1 GCA_009177185.1 Bacteroidales bacterium | reverse complement strand
CCCTGGTAAGGGAACGATTGGTATTGAGGTGCCGAACAAAAAGAAGACCATTGTATCGATGGAGAGTGTTATCAATAGTCGTGTGTATCAGGAGAGCAAGATGGAGTTGCCTTGTGCAGTGGGAAAGACTATTAGCAATGAGGTGTTCATGTTCGACTTGGCAAAAGCTCCCCACCTTTTGGTGGCAGGTGCGACAGGTCAGGGTAAGTCGGTAGGTCTGAATGCTATTGTAACATCATTGCTCTACAAGAATCATCCATCGGAATTGAAGATTGTGATGGTTGACCCGAAAAAAGTGGAGTTTAGCATATACNGCCCTATTGAGAACCACTTCTTGGCACGTCTTGAAGAAGAAGAAGATTGTATCATCACCGATGTACAGAAAGTGGTGAAGACACTCAATTCGCTTTGTCAATTGATGGATTCTCGTTATGACCTTTTGAAGCGTGCCCATGTGCGCAATATCAAAGAGTATAACGAGAAGTTCAAAAACCGTCAGTTGAATCCAGAGCATGGTCATGAATACATGCCATACATAGTGGTGATTGTCGATGAGTTTGGTGACCTTATCATGACAGCAGGCAAGGAAGTCGAACTTCCTATCTGCCGTATTGCACAGTTGGCTCGTGCCGTTGGCATCCACATGATTATTGCTACACAGCGTCCACAAGCCAGCATTATCAGCGGTGCAATCAAGACCAACTTCCCAACACGTATTGCCTTCAAGGTTGCATCAATGATGGATTCACGCGTGATTCTTGACCGCGGAGGTGCCAATCAGTTGATTGGTAAGGGTGATATGCTCTATCTGCAAGGTGGTGAACCAGTACGTGTGCAGTGCGCATTCGTTGATACGCCCGAAGTGAACGATATTTGTCACTTTATTGCGGCTCAACAAGGATTCCTCCATCCGATGTATCTTCCAGAAGTTGTTGATGCAGAAGGAGATGGTGGAGTCGGAATGGGCACTGTGGATAAGGGACATCTTGATCCTATGTTTAGTGAGGTTGCTCAGTTCGTGGTCAGCAACCAAAGTGGTTCCACTTCGATGATTCAACGAAACTTTTCCATTGGCTATAATCGTGCAGGCAAGATTATGGATCAGTTGGAGAAGATGGGTGTGGTAGGGGCGCAAATCGGCAGTAAACCTCGAGAGGTCCTCATCAAGGATCCTCTTACGCTCGAAGGTTTGCTCAACACCTTGGGATAAGAAAATGTGAATGAAATATACTCAACAAAAATGAAAAGACTCGTATTTGTATTCGCTTGTTTGGTTGCCGTTTGCCTCTCTGTTCAAGGACAGGAAGCAGACAAGGTGCTTGACAAGACAGCAACAACACTGAAAGCTGCAGGCAACACAAAGATTGGTTTTACTTATGAAGCCAATGGTACTTCTTCGACTGGTTACATCAAGTTGCAAGGACAAAAGTTTGTAGTGAATATGGCAGGTCGAATCACATGGTTCGACGGCAAAACAATGTGGAGTTATATCAAGAAGAATGAAGAGGTAAATGTGACAACTCCTACAGCAGAAGAAGTCGCAAAAATGAATCCTTATGCTTTCTTGACATTCTACAAGCGTGGTTATACAGCTCGCATGGGGAATAGCACGTCCAAGGAAGACGAAGTGGTTTTGAGTGGTGAGGAATCCAGTGCATACAAGTGGGTTGTGATTCGTGTCAATAAATCTACTCATTTACCCAGCAGCATCCAACTGACGACTTCAAAGGGAGCAACGACTATCATTTACTGCAATTCCTTTCTAAAGAATCAAAAGTATCAGGCATCCACATTCCAGTTCAATAAGAAGAACTATCCCAAGGCAGAAGTTGTTGACCTTCGATAGTCCTCTAAGGATTCTGTCATGAATCTCTATAGGGCATATTTCTTATACAAGGTGCTTGCCCACAACCAGCATCTGCAATCGTATCGTCACCCTATGTTCGAGAAAAATAGGGTGATGAAGTTTTTCTGTTATGTTTTCATTGCTTTCATGGCGGCGTATTTGAGTGTGCTTGGCGTATCATTCTATACCCTCTTCGAGCATTCCTCTCTTGAAGCTTTTGACTGGATTGATGGTGGCATGATATGGTTTCTGTTTGTCGATTTTCTCATGCGTTTTGTCTTGCAGGAAACTCCTGCTCAGAACATTAAGCCATACAAGTTGCTCNACATTCCGACAGGATTCATNCTGCATACCTTCCTTTTCCGTATGGGGTTACAGCCATATAATCTCTTTTGGGCTTTCTTCTTTGTTCCTTTTGGAGTATTGGCAATTCCTCAGTTTTATGGTTTTGTAGGTTTCGTAGGTTTTATTGGGGGGTGGTGGCTTGTGTTCATTCTTAATAGCTATTGGTATCTGTTTTGGCGTACACTCGTCAATCGTAATGTTTCTTATATATTTGTTCCGTTGCTCGTCTATGCGCTACTGATATACTTTGGCATTTTTTTCGATGAAGATAACCAGTGGCTCTTTCAAACCACCATCCATGTTATGCGTGGTTTCTGTCAATGGAATCTCCTCTGTTGGGTCAGTTTTGTAGTAGTTGTTGTACCTCTTTATTATGTCAACTACCGCTTGCAGTATGTAGCGATTTATATGGAGATAGCCAAAGCCGAGGTGGTTCGATCGTTCAAGACACGAAATATGGTCTTCCTCGATAAGTTTGGTATCATTGGTGAATATCTGAAATTGGAGATTAAATCCACACTGCGTAATTCTGTTGTGCGCAAGCAGTTTCTCACTGGTGCAGGCTGCATGCTGATACTATGTACCCTTTTCTCCTTTTCTGATTTGTACGACTCTTTCTCTTTCATGCGTATCTTTATTTGTGTTTATTGCTTCAATTGTTTGGGAGTGATGACTCTTACCACCATTATGTGTCCTGAAGGCAACTACATTGATGGACTTATGGTACACAAGGAGACTGTGCTGTCATTGTTGAAGGCAAAATACTATTTCCAATGTCTGATGCTGCTTGTTCCATTCCTCTTCTCGCTCATGCCTATCATGGAGGGAAAAATGACATGGATGACAGCTGTGGGGTGTCTGTTCTTCACTACAGGCATCGTTTTTCCTTCCATGTTTCAGTTAGCTGTCCATAACGATTCGACCATCCATCTCAACAAGAAACTGACACGTTCGGGANGAGATACCAAAGTTCAGATGCTCATGTCTGGTCTTGCCCTGTTTGTACCCATGTTGATTATGTGGTCGCTGGTCAACCTATGGGGAGACGATACCGCTGCCATTGTGATGGCATCCGCAGGATCGGTTGGTACTGTATCTCATCCGTTTTGGCTGAAAAATCTATATCTGCGTTTCATGCAACGGAGATATCAGAATATGGAAGGCTTTCGAAGTTCCAGATAATAGAAACGCTATGAATATAACAATCGAAAACTTAACAAAATCGTTCGGAGAGAAGCAAGTGCTCAACATTGCTCACTATGCTATNCATAGTGGTGAAATCATCGGGCTTGTGGGCAACAANGGGGCTGGGAAGACCACTCTCTTTCGTGTCATTCTCGANTTGTTGAAGGCCGATACAGGAAGTGTCACGGTGGATGGGCAGATTCACGGTCACAATGTCTCATGCAACACTGCAAAAAGCGAGGTATGGAAAGCATATACTGGTGCCTTTGTCGATACAGGATTCTTGATTGACTATCTCACACCCGAAGAGTATTTCCGTTTCATTGCTAAAATCTCCGACATATCCGACTCTGTTTTAACAGACCGCCTGCTCCAGTTCGACCGCTTCATGAATGGTGAGGTGCTCGGACAGCGAACCCTTATCCGCAACTTGTCCATGGGCAATAAACAGAAAGTCGGCATCATAGGTGCCATGCTGCATCATCCTCAGCTTTTGTTGCTTGACGAACCTTTCAATTTTCTCGATCCCACCTCCCAGCTGGCTATGAAGTATCTGCTTGAAACCTATAGCCGTGAACAACATGCAACAGTCATCGTTTCTTCCCACAACCTCACCCATACCTTTGATATTTGTTCGCGCATCACGCTTCTCGAACATGGTCGCATTATCAAAGATTACAATCGCGACTATNCTCTCCTCAACTCCGAAATTGAGGCATATTTNAGTNGGCAACAACACCTNNGANTTGNGGGCTTTCTTTTGTTCAACGTAAGTTCGTCGAACTCACATTAAAAACATACGCCCCCCTTAAATAGAAAGCGGAACTCTATCTTTTGACAGAGTTCCGCTGTTTTTTTGTCATTGTCCCATCATCTGACCGCCTCTCTATTCTGCAAGACTTTCCACATAGTTGATAAGTTGGTGATAGAAGAAATGATGCCGTAGGGTGTTTTTGTCGCCGAAGATGATAAGTTTCATACGGGCACGGGTCATAGCGACATTCATGCGACGCAGGTCGGAAAGAAATCCTATCTGACCATGGTCGTTGCTGCGCACAAGGCTGATGAGGATGATGTCACGCTCCTGTCCTTGGAATCCATCAACTGTATTGACACTGATGACTTGGCGGAATGGACGGAATACCTCTCGCTGACGGATTTGCTGGCGAAGATACTGTGTCTGTACTTTGTAGGGGGAAATGATACCCACATCAAGCCGTTCGTTGAGGAATCGTTCTTTGCCAATCTTCTCTATGTAGTTGCGTAGGGTGGTGAGCACTAATTCTGCTTCTGCCTTGTTGATGCGTCCATGATTCTCGCCTATGAATTGCTCGGCAAAATCAATGTCCATCATCTCTTCCTTTGCCCCCTGCTGTTCTAAGGCTTCATTCACTTCCTTCTGAATTTCGTTGCCATCGACCCACTGCATAGGGCACTCCCAATCAAGGATGGAACGATGCTTCACACTGCCATCCGATTCCACTTCTCCATGATAAAACCAGTCAGAAGAGAATTTCATGATGGCATCGTTCATGCGGTATTGGATTTTGAGCAGTGTCACTGCCTCTGGCTGGTTCTCCACAATACGCTCCAACAGTGTCTTGTCCAGCCCTTGTTTCATTGCTTCATAACATTTGATGGTGGGCGGCAATTGCTGGTGGTCGCCAGCCAGCACGACGCGTGAGGCTCGGCGAATGGCAATCCAACAGGCAGGTTCGAGTGCTTGTGCGGCTTCATCTATAAATAAGGTGGAAAACTTATGACGCACTAACAATTTGTTGGCAGAGCCAACGAGTGTGCATGCCACCACACGAGCTTCGTCAAAGAGTTGTGCATTGATACTCATCTCTATCTCAGTGGCGCGGTCGCGCAGACGGGATAGCTTCTGATGCACATTGTCGCCTCGCTTACGGTTTTCCTTGATTTGACGGATTGTTTTGCGAATACTCCATAGTTCGGGATAGTCGGGGTGGCTCTCAAACTTACGTTCATAGGTGAACGAGAGCATTTTATCGTTCACACGTGATGGGTTGCCTATACGCAATACAGGCACTCCGTGGTCAACCAGTTTCTCACATATCCAATCGACAGCCATATTGCTTTGAGCACATACGAGCACTTGAGTTTCTCTATGCAGAGTTTCGTAGATGGCTTCAACCAGTGTAGTCGTCTTTCCAGTTCCTGGAGGACCATGTACCACTTCCACATCCTTTGCCCACAGCACTTCATTCACAGCTTGTTCTTGTGTCTTGTTCAACCATGGGAATCGAGTAGGGGTAAAAGTGTATTTCTGTGGCTTCTGTTGTCCCGAGAAGATGTCCTTCAAATCCGCTAAACGATTGTTCTTTGCATTGATGGCATCATCAAGTGCATGAAACATGGTCTTATAGGATGTTTCGTCGAAGTAAAGCTGTACACCAAGATGAGTGGCATTTTGAAGGTCGATGAGTGCTTGCGAAGAGGGGAGTGTCACCACCATATGGTCGCCGTCAACATAGGAAATTACCGATGAAAAGGGAAAATAGTGGATTTTATCTTTCGTTTCTTTGATGTTCTCATCGACACATAGAGCATCGAACGAGAAGAATTGGATGGGTTTTCCATACTCGAATAGATGCTCAATGTTTTCATTCACATCTTCTTGTGTTGTTCGAGTGATTTCAACAACATACTGGTTCAATGAATTGTAATAACTGCNNCCTGCTTCTGCAGNATACNAACNGATGCCACGATGTACTTTTCTCTTGATGCTCATCTTTTNCGACTGGACACGGAACTCTTNTTTCTCNGCNTCGTATTCCAGNTGTAGAAGNTNCCTCAGACGCTGTAAATAGAGTGTGCTGTTTTGCATACGACAAAAGTTAATCTATTTGTAAAATCAGCGCATCTATTAGGAGTGTCGTTGTGTTGGAGTCCAAATAGCGTTGGCGGCACAATGTGTCCAGCTTCTGACGCAGATTTGTATAGCAGTTGTAGTCACTACAAAGTAGGCGTAATTGGCTGTATGTCTCTTTAATCCTGCCATCGAGCAACATGACAATACCAAGTAACAGGTTTGCCTCTTCATTCATGGCATCTGCTTGCAGCAAATCGAAAATAAGCTTAACGGCATCATCTTTTTGCCCATTCACGATGAGACACCATGCCAAAAGTTGCTTGACCTGCTGCGATTGCTCGTCTTGATAGAAGGCTTTGTGAAGTAGGGGCAAGGCCTCTTCATAACGCTCGCACACCATCAGCGATTGTGCAGTTCCAATAAGGTACTTCTGATTTTCAGGCTGAATGGCAACGAGTTGCTGATAATACTGAACTGCCTCTTCCATCCGTCCTGTAGAGAAACAAAGCGTCGCAAGATGGCGAAGCGTCCATTTGGAATGAGGCTTGATGTTGTTTGCCACGGTGTAGGCATGGATAGTTTCTTCCATGTGCTGAAGTTTTTGATGGCAGAAGCCTATTTTTTGCCAAACGCTTGCTAACGATGCATCAAACTCATTAGTTGCCGAAGTTTGAAAGATGTCCAATGCTGCTTGATAAAACTCCTTACGCATGAGAAAATCAGCATATTGCTCCATCTCTTCGGACGTTTCAGCAAGCAGTTTTTGCAACAGAGGATGACTGAACGGAGTGAGAGGATGTTTCTTCAACAACGAAAAGGGATTTGTGAATTGCTGCTTGTAAGGATAATTATGGTAGAAACGGTACAGGTCGAATACATAGTGTCTTCTAACGTCAGCTCGCTTCGGTTTCTGTATTTCTTCACTTTCAGCCAATTCATCGAAGTTCATGCCTTTGGGGATTTGGCTGTTGATTTGTGCCTCAATAGCACTTTCTGTCATATTGCTGAAACTTGAGAACGAGAAACAGAGAGAGTATTTGTCGCTATTGCAGAAAGGACTGCCATTCAACACCATCCGAAAGAACTTATTGACATGATTATTAGCGAATGTCTTCAACTCTAGTACAGAATACTCCGATAGAGAGAACGGATAGAACCAGTGTGGCATTTTGCTAAAAAAAGAGAATCCCTTCATCATGGAAAATGTAGCATAATAGACATCTGCTCCTTCAACCTGCATTTCTGCCATTTCACGCATTTTCTTATTCATCCGTTCATCGTCCATCCACTCAGGGTTTTCTCCATGCTCCACAAATGCGTTTGGAGTATCTATGCTTGAATCTGTCTTTTTCTTTGCCATTACGCCACGCATAAGGGCAGGCATGATATCATTGCGCATTTTTGATGTAACACTTTCTGTCACACAACTCATTTGCAGTTGCATCATCACAGCATATAGGTCATGGATAAAAGATTGGTCGTCATGGTAGATGTTAAGACGGTCAATCAGTTCTTGTTGGTCTTTAAAATAGTCATAATGCACATGAAATGCCAATAAAAAGCCAACGATAGAACGTTGTGAGATTTGGTCATCTTCCACTAAATAGCCATCCAAAAGAAACAAGAGTTTTGCCACATCCGCAAATTCCAATAATGACAATGTTACTGCGCTGATGAAGATTGCCTTGTCATACGATGAAACCGTATCAGAGAAGAGTAGCCGACTGGCTTGTTCCGTATCAGAGTTTTGCCAGACTTCACTCGTCCATGTCCAATTGAATAATTGGATTATCTGACGTTCATGCTGCTCTGCCAACTCTTCCATGCGATGTTTGCGCACAGTGTCGCGTAGCATCATGTCATGCTGTATCTCGTGCATCTCGCTGGCAGACGATTCAAATTGTGTGACGATGGTATCAAACGAATCCAATCGTCTCATTTCTTTAGCCACATGAGCGTATTTCTCTTCAGGATGTTGTTTTATGCGTTCTAAACGTTCCA
>WFMB01000016.1 GCA_009177185.1 Bacteroidales bacterium | reverse complement strand
TGCGATTGGGTCGTTATCAACTTCAAAGAGCTTCTGAAATTCGTCGATAATGACAAGCAAACGAGGAATTTTTATACCTGGAGCGATACGCTTCAGGTCAACGATATTGCTGACGTTGTGGTCACGGCAAAGAGCCATGCGCCGGGAACCTTCCTCAACGAGTTCGTTGAGAATGCGGAGACCGAATTCACGCTCGGCTTCAGGGGCAATAATGCGCGCATGCGGCAATTTGCCGAGAGCATAAGAATTGAACTCTACTCCGGAGAAGTCAATCAGATACATCCGTAGTTCATCCGGTGAATATTTAATGGCTGCGCTACATATAAGCGAGTGCAAAAACACGCTTTTGCCGGAACCTGGGATACCGATAACGACCGCAGTGTTCTGACCACTCTCTTGAGTAATCTTGAGGGATTTGACATACATATCGTTTCCGACACCGAACGGAATTTCGATTTGCCGTGCGCTATCGAAAGACCACCAGTCGGAGGGTTCGGGAAGATATTCGGATATGGATACGACTACATCTTCTTTCAGTTCGCACTTGCTGTTAACTTCTTTGACAATATTCTTTATGTCAGATCCAGAAAGATTATCAAATTGCACGATTCCCTCTGTTATATCGTAAGACTCAGAGGTTTTGATGGTTTCAAGAATATTATTGTCGTTGTCTTTGAAATGGTAAGAATTTGCTATTTTGGAAAATTCGACCATGTCAAAGGCTTCCATTTCTCTTTCGACCATATTATCTATAAATTCTTTTGATGTAAGAATCATGATGTATATGCCTACCTTAGGACCGACATTCGCCAATCTCTTTAGCGTATCAAGATTGTCGGTATTAAGACCATGAGGGAAGTTTTTAAGAATAAGAAGCACATTTGCTTCTTTATTTTCATGACTGCTGTTATAGTCTTGTAATGTAGAACCTTTCTCTACAAGCAAGTTGCGCAAAATTGTGCTTGCGCGTTCTTGCAAAGAGGTAAGTGTGGTTCGGACTTCATCATTGCGAGTGATTACTTTGTATAAGTCGCGATTAAGAAGCTTAAATGAATCATCGAGACCGGTCATAAAATCGGTGTCTATGACATTAGTAACAATAAGACGTGCGGGGTTAGTTTCGTATAATTGGCCAACAATATTATTGACAAAGTCGAATGCTTTGGTTTCCGAGGTCTCATCGTATGTAACGCATAGATTTTTATCACCGAGGACAGTGAGAAAATCAATGCGTGTAATCTCTACATCCTCCAATGGCGACAGTAGTGAAAAATTAGTTTGCCCTATAGAGACGCTTGAAGTAGTAAACTCATTTTTATTCACATTCAGACAATCAACTTCTGAAATGTAATGATTATTGATTTTGGCGGCAACGTCGTTAACAGTGCTTGTAATTAAGGCGATGGCTCTGTGAGCCAAAGAAGCATTGACACATAAATCGCTAAGATTTTTTACGAGGTTTAATAGCGTGTTGAATGATCTATTATATTCAGAAATGATGAAACTGCGCTCAGCCTCTTTAGTTGAGAATACACGTCTAAAGAGTTGCTTATTGGCTGGGATTAATCCTTGAATGCGATTAAGAATTTCAGAAATGTCCTCGTTATTATCTTGCTTGGAAGGTTGAGTTGTTTTTTGTTCTTCATGGAGTTTCCCCATATTGGCTATGGCCTCTAATGTGTTTAGAAGTCCTGAGATTTCTCTGACCTTGAACCATGTTGTCATGCCGTCGAGACTTATATCGGTTTCCTCGGGAAGAGATACTGATGCCAGTGCCTCCAAATTGTAAGGGCCGTAGGGATTCCCACCTCTGCGAATGTAGAAGATTGAGCGTTCATTAAATGAAGGTACAACGCGATTTTGCGCAATATGCTCGACGTCTTCATCTGAATTATCTTCTTCGTTGATTTCATATAAGCTTAAATCTAACGAATCAATTAACTCAGGATATTCCCCAGCCTCACGCCATTCATTAGTGTCCGTAGAAAGGACTGATATATCTGGTGTCAGATGCATATCAACGATGGTTTCGAGCGAAAACGGACCGAAATATTCGTCGTCAAGTTGGGCGTAATATAATGTCTGTGGCATATATAGGTTATATAAGGGTGTTTACAATTTGTTTTGCAATAGATTTTGTAAATCCACGAGCTTCAATGGTGGCTTTACCAGCGCTAGCGATAACGACATCGGCAAAGAATATTCCACTATTAAGGTACACACCGCATATTGTGTGGCGAGGAATAATAATGGTCTCGTAACCGAAAGGTCTGCCTTTATAATAGATTACGTTGACGCTGTCGATTGCGATTGCATCGGGATATAAGACGTTAGCGTCTGCTGATATTCGGCTTGCGGTGTATATGGGCATGGCGTTAACGCGTTAGATTATTAAGTCTGATGGAATAATATATCAGCACAAAAACTGAGCAAATAAAATATGGAATAGCAATTAGTACCGTCAATAAACAGAAGGATAAGCACTTTAAAACAAAACCTATTCCAGNATTTGTANAGAANGAANTTCCNGCAAAGANNTTACTACGCCATGTATTTTCTACACCCATCAGAGAAAGCCCTGCAAGCCCCAATGTGCATATACCTATAATTGCGGCTTTACGCTTTTGCTTACATTTGAAATATTCAACCGTGGGTATAAAAATCCGTTCTTCCTCAACTTCGTCATGTAGCACATTGGAGCGAACTGTAGAGGCGGAGCCTAACGGTGGATATGTTACGTATTGTGAACCTTCGATAACAACGCTATCCGAAACGTCATGCACTAAATCATCAATTTCCTTATCAATATGTTCATCTGGAGAGTAATCATCCATATTATCCTGAGGAATTTGAGTATCATAACCCGCAGGAGCTATTCTATACAGAGTCAATATGTGGGTTAGCTCAATACATTCTTTGGCTTGTATCCAATCGCCTTTATCACGACGTACAAATGTTTCTGGAGCAATCGGAAGCATAATAAGTTCCGCATAGGGAACTCCTCTGCGAATTGTGCTGCCTATTTGTACATCGTAATTCATGTATTATAAATGGTTTTAATAATCTCTAAATAAGAGATTTGGATGAATTATATTGCCTTTATTTTTAGTATATAATCCTTGCAGATTGATCCTATTTACTCAACAAATTGTCTGAAATGAGGTAAAAATGCACGATTTTAAAATTTTGCAGCCGTTATGTGATGCTAATTAGCAGGAAAATAGCTAACTTTGCCATCATAATAATTGTCTCTTATTTAGAGACTTGGATGGTTGCTCAATAAAAATACCCCAATCCTAGGAAATATGAGAAAGTGGCTATCCCTAAAGACTTGTAAGAATCAGAGAGTTTGCTTTGTCAACTACTGATGTATCAAGACTGGTGAGATAAATTTGAGTCGTTGTCTCACTATCATGTCCCATTCCTTCACTGATTACGCTCAACGGAATTCCTTTTGCTTTTGCCACCGATGCCCAACTGTGCCTGACAACGTAGAGTGTGAGAGGAATCGTTATTCCAACTTTCTTGGCAATCGTTTTGAGATTATGGTTGATGTTATAACCGACATTGCGGTATGTGTATCGTACATTCGTGCCTGCATTCTTGATGATAGGTAGTAGATAGTCAGAATCGTTTTCCGGGTACTTGTCAAGAAGCATCTGCATTTCCTTAGTCCACTCTATTGTGAGTTGCTGACCAGTTTTTCTTCGGCGATATGTTACATAACCATTTCTCAGGTCTGTTTTCTTGAGGTAAGCCATATCAATGAAACTCATACCTCTGAGCATGAAACTCATCATAAACATATCCCTTGCAAAATCTAACGCCGGAATCAGCTCCAAGTCCAATGTCTTTATCTTCTTTATTATAGCAATGGGCAATGCTCGCTTGACCGTCTTGTCAACCCCGGTGTAAACGTGGCGGAATGGATTGCGATT
>WFMB01000003.1 GCA_009177185.1 Bacteroidales bacterium | reverse complement strand
ATCAGCAATATTGAGAAAACAGAGAACCTGATTCTTCAGGTCTCACAATTGAAGCATCGTATCGACAACCAGGAGCACATCCTTCGCAACGGCAAGGATGTGCTCACACTCGAAGAGGCTTCGCTCTACATCGGAATTTCCCGCAGCACTCTGTACAAGTTGACGAGCGCACACGAGATTCCATATTACAAGCCTCATGGCAAACTCATTCTTTTTGAGCGAAAGGAACTCCTCGCATGGGTTCGTGCCAACCGCATCGCGGCAAAGGACGAGGGCGGGGATATTGATTAACCCCCATGTATAACCTTTTTATTTCCGTAGCAAGATGATGAAGATTACACATCTTCCACTCGACCTCAAATATACCGAGGTCTTGTGCAGTCGTTCCAACTCTGACGTTGGGGCGATGGTCAAGGCTCTGTACCAAAACCTTATCGATGGTAAGGCAGAGAAGTTCGCTGACGGTGGCATGGAAGTTCTGTATCAGCTGTTCGTGGCTGACCTTAACAATTTCCGTGCAGCCAAGCAGAAGCAGAGCGAGACCAACAGTAGTAACGCCCAAGGCAAATCTGCCAAGGGCAAGTCCAAGAACAAGAAGCAGAAGTCGGATGCAACCGCTGAGCAGGATGGTTGTTCTGCTACAAGCAACGATGGCAGCGACAGCGGCGAGGATTCTGATGACAATGATTCGTCCGATAACTCAGATGTCGCTATTGCTGATGACGACTCTGTAGGCAGTGCTAACATTACAAAACCGCCAGAAGTCGCTAACGAAACGAGCGGCCGCTGCAAAACCGAGCGAGACGTAACAGTAGCAACAACCGTCAGTACGGCAGTATCTCGCAACGAAAGTCCAGACGCTTTCGACGCATCCGATTCCGAGCGTTCGTTTGCCATTCTTCGAGACCTGTACAACAAGACCGGTGACAACGAATCACAGGCATACGAGGTATGGAAGCAACTTGCAGAGACCGAACGAACGGCAGCACACGCCCATACTCAGCAACTCGTAGCGAGAAACGGCTATCGCAGTTACCTCTTTGTCTATCTCCGCGACAAAGGATGGACTCGCTAAGCAGTACGACCAGCAGATAGCTTTGCCACGACTGTAATGCGCTACCAGTTTGGAGGCACGTCAGGGGACGAGGGGATTAGCGTTATNATCCCATAACATAATATAATCCCATAAATAAATATGGACTTTTAGAATCACCACTGCGTCGGTTCCCTTAAAAAGTCCCATTATGCTCTCCGAGGGGTTATCCTTCCTTGTAACCATCCTGCCAGTTGTTGGGCAGATACAAGGGAGTGACTCTCTCCCTTGACCCTCCACTCTGGTTTTGCGCCCGAGACCTGCAATGTACCTTTTTATTCATTTCCCTCTTGTCAATAATCATATCATCTGTTCTATCAGATAAACAAANTCAGACTTCAAACTATGGATAATACACCANGCGCATCAATACATGTCGGCGATTNTGCCAAGTCCTTTTCCGCTGCTGAAGNTGCAGAACCTGAACGTCGTAGATGGGATAAGGATATGTACCAACGTAAGAATCAGGACACCAATAATCACTATGATTATACACGTAAGCATCTGAACTTTGAGCTTGATTCCAGAAGAGTACCTTTGGAATTAGGTTCAAATCCTATACCACTTGGTGAGCGTGTGAAGAATCGTTTGGACGGACTTGATTTCTCCCCTTATTACGAGAAAGACAATCCTGATGTCATCGCAGATAACAGTCCAAACTGTACTCTTACAATCATCTTTGGCGGTAATCATGATATACTTCATCGCCTTGCTTATGGTGATCAGGATGTAGATTTGACTCTTCAAAGAAGCAATGCTCACATCAAGCGTAAAGCTGGAATTGAAAACTGGGCAAAGGATACATACGACTTTCTTTGTCGTTGGGTAGGTGAAGAAAACGTCATCGGATTTAACGTTCATCTTGACGAAACTACTCTCCACGCACAGGCTCAGATCATACCAGCTGCACAGGTTAAGACTCGTGGACGCAAGACTTTTCTCTATGTAAAGAATGACGATCCCAAGGTGGTTCTTTCATCCAAGCAATGGAAAAAGTTANCAGANGAANANCGNGATAAGTACNCNANAACGGAGAAAGTCAAAGANGAANANGAANGTGTTNCANACGCAAAAATCTTCGGCAAGNCNAAGTATNANGTAATGAATACCTACAGAAAGATGCATACGGACTACTATAATGAAGTAGGTCACAAGTATGGACTTGAACGTGGTATCAGCATCAAGGAATTACCGTTTGAGGAGCAGTTTGATCATGTTCACAAGAACAAGAATATCCTCGAAGCGGAGCGTGCTGCCAAGGAAAAACTTGAAGAAAAGCAGTCAGCCATCAGCCTTCTCGATGATAAGAAAACCGAACTTGAACAACAGACAAAGGATGCAGAACGCAAGAAAGAAATGGCAGAACAGGACGCCAATCTCAAAGAATTATACAAGAACCTTGCATCTGTTTCAGAGGAGGAACTGAAGATTCCACATCTGAGTATTGACGGCATCCTGAAAGCTGCACAGACTAAAATTGAAGAAGAATTAGGCAAGCCAATTCCTCAGATGGGTCAGAAGAAATGGCGTGAAGATCGTATGAAAAACATACGTCAGGCTCTCACTGATATGCAGACAAACCTGGGTATTAGTCAGACTAATTACAACAGCAATACTACAACTCTATGTAGAGACATCTACAAATATTATAAAGGTGAACTCTCAAAACTGATAAAAGAGAATGAGCGGTTAGCCAAAGAGAACAAGAATCTAAAGACTCAGGTATTCAATCTTGAAGCCACCAATCAATCTCTCAAAACGACAATCTCATTGTTGGATGAGAATGCCGTAACTAAACTCCGCAATGAGAAAAGTGCGCTTATAAAGGAGTGTAAAGACGCACAACAACGTGCTGAAATTGCGGAACACAACTATAATGATTTGTCGATGCGTTGGAATCTGATTTGGTCATACCCCGAAATGGAACGCACATGGGATGCCATCCGTGAACAGNAAAAGAANGCGCAACANGCTCGTGAAGAAAAAGCAAGACGAGAAGTAGAAGCGAAGGAGNATGCCAAGACTACGTTANTTGACAAGTGTATTCTGGCAGCGAGAAGCGAGATACAGAAGTTTGGCAAGTCTGGCAAGAATGACTATGATGACCAAAGGCAAATCAACATTGTCCTATGTGGTATTCTCGCCATGGCAAACAAACTTGGTATAAATCCTGCTCACGAGGTGAATTGTACCAAAGCCACCAATGACTTGCTCAACGGTATCATATGGGTTGACTACCGGCCAATGCAAAAGAACATGGCAGAATGGCGCACACCTCAGATGCTTCATGAGATTGGCGGCATAACTCAGGGAATGGTCAGTGCTTTCAATGAATACCTCGGAGGTGTACACCCTGTTATGAGTTCTGGCGGTTCTAATGGTGCGGCTGACACACTCACTAATTGGGATGCTTCAGAAGTCACAAATGGATGGCGTGCTCTTGCAAGACCTAACTTCTTGAATTATTCCAAGAAGAAGGGAGGAGGTATTAGTATGTATGCAATGACCAGATAAATCAGCAAACAGGGGAGGTCTCTTTCACTTTTTTTGCTGGCACTAAATGCTTTTCAAAGTAGAAGAACTGATTGTAGAGTCCAACAGCAAGTGCAAAGTTAATATAGTTGTTAAAAAAACGCTTAAGAGGTGACTCAAAGTTTAGCTTTTCACGAAGTATACGGTTTATTTCATGTATTCAAAGTAAACAGCAATAAGAAAAAGACGATATTATTTTCTATGTCATTATTTCGTTACATCCATGACAAAACATGCCAATATGACATTACATAATAATAGCGGTAGTCTATCTGCGGCTCAACTCTTATGATTGATGCGTTTGGCATTGTTTTTGCTCAAATTTACATTGGAGTAATGTCGCTCCCAATAAAAGTTTATCGTCTATGGCTAAAATCCATTTTTTGAATGTTGATGAAGGTGACTGTTCTATTATTCAGCATGATAATGGAAAGGTCACAATGATAGATATTTGTTGTGGAAACATTGTTGAACAGCAGCCCTCTATTGTTACTTTTAGCACTGAGTCTGTCAATTCCATCAAGGGAAATTTCAACATGAAAGCCTATCCAACAAATCCAGTGGAATATATAAAAAGATGGCATATATCGAGCATCTTCAGATACATTCAGACTCACCCTGACATGAATCACATGGACGGTTTACAAATCTTGCAAACAGCAAGCCAATTTTGAATTTTTGGGATACGGCAAATATTAAGGTGCAGAGTTTTGATGAGCACGGCAAATGTGGACGTTATAAGAAAGAAGATTGGGACTGCTATCAGCGTTTACGCAATAGTGTAAATAATCCAAAGTCTTTGCTATTCTATGATGGAACTGTTGTTAAATACTTTGCAGCGGATGATAATGGTGTATTATCTGATGATTATCTCAAGATACTATCTCCTACGAAAGAGCTAATAAAATCAGCAGAGTCGGCAGAAGATTGGAACGACTCTTCATATGTTATTCTCTATTGCGTTCAGGGATGAAAAATCCTTTTTTGCGGAGATGCTGGAATGGGGACTATAAACCATCTGCTTGAAAAACATCAAGCAGACATCTCGAATTTGGATGTTTTGATTGCACCACATCATGGTAGAGACAGCGATAAAGATTTTGCGTTCCTTGATATCATGAAACCTAGGTTGACGCTTGTTGGAAATGCCAAGTGCCAGCATCTTGCATACGATAAGTGGAATAGTCGAGGGTTAGTGCACATCCAGAACAACCAAGGAGGAAACATCTTGATTGACATCCACAATAATGGCGAAATGCATGTGAGTTGCTCCAATAAATCATTTGCGGATGCGTATAATCAAGAGTGCTTCAAAAATGAAGGTGCTCCCGAGGATTCAAATAACCCAAGTTATTGGTGTTTGTTTTAAAATAAAGTATATGAGACAGATAGATAGAGATACAAAAGAAAAGCGTAGCAAGGTTTATTATAGTAGAGCACGTATAAAACCTGCCTATATTTTTCTCGTAGTCCCAATCTTTGTGGGACTTGCTATGGGAATAGATGAGTTCCTTGAAACTAAGATGTGGGGCAAGGCTTTGGTTTATGCCATGTCATTAGGAGCTATCAGTTCTGCACTATTTTTCTTCTTACGACTTGTCCTAAGAGACATTTCATTGGTATATCCAGGCAAGATACTGTTTTGCGATAGGTTGAAGCCAACAACAGCAATGCTATATGCCGGTGATGATGAGTTTACGGAGGAAAACAAAGCCGCTATACGAAAGAAAATCAAATCCAAAAAGGGAATAGACCTTCAGTCGATAAAGCACAAGACTTACAAGAATAAGAAATATGTGAAGCGTGTAGATGAAGCTGTAAATTGGTTGCTGGATGTAACTAGATTTGATGATATACTATTCGATTATAACTGCATTTATGGCTTTTATCGAAACCTTACTGCGGCAATATTTTTGGATGGTATTGTTTTGTTTGCTCTTGCAGCAATAAGCAGTTGGGGCATGTCACTACCACTTGGACGTTATTTTTGGGGAGNAGGAATTATTAGTGTAGTGGTNTNNNTTATTACCNCNTNGTTTGCATATACAAATNGGAGAAGATATGCTAAGAGATTATATAACGTCTTTATGAATTTAGATGATGACAAGAATAATTACTAAAAAATTTAAGTTATGGAACACATTATTAAGTATTACCCAGTGGGCAATGCAGATTGCACGCTGATCAAGTTAGATAACGGCAAGACAATTATAGTGGATTGCCAAATATTGGCAGACCTTACCGATGGGCATGGAAAGCAAGTGATATTTGATGTAAAAGCAGATTTGCTGAAAGAACTGAAAAAGGATGGATTGGGACGTCCTTTTGTGGATCTTTTTATTAGCACACATCCTCACGATGATCATTGCAAAGGATTTGCAGGAAATTTCTATCATGGAGATGTGGCAGACTACGACAAGGACAAAAATAAGGATGAGATTATCATTGAAGAACTGTGGATTACACCTCGCGGATTAAACAATAATTTGTCTGCACCCGCAGAAGATATACGCAAAGAAGCTAAACGTCGTAGAAAGCTATACGATGATGATGCGAACTTTAATGGCTCTGAGGGTAACTATTTGAGAATTATCGGATACGATAAAGACAAAGAGTTTGATAGCAGATATTGTTATGTTCCTGGCAAACTCGTAACAACTGTCCANGGAACAAGNCTTTCTTGGTTGGAAATNTTCATTCATGCCCCATTTAAAGAAGATGTTGAAACAAGCAAGAAGTATGACAATAAGAATGCTACTTCAATCGTAATGCAGTTCGGATTTAAAATAGACGGATACACGGGGTACAAAAGCCGCGTGTTGATGGGAGGTGATGCAGAATACGAAATATGGCAACACATACTTGACAATAATACAGATGAAGAAAAATTGAAGTGGAATATCTTCCTTGCTCCTCATCATTGCTCTTGGTCTTTCTTCAACGAACCTGATAACAAGAAGGAAATTAAACCGTCTGCTGAGGCCATATTGGATAAGCAGATTGGTAATTCTTCTCATATTATAGCGTCTTCAAATGAGATTAAAAACGATGGTAACAATCCACCTTGTTATGAAGCTAAACTGCAATATATAAAGAAACTGAAGTCTGGTTCTTCACATTTCCTTAATACTGCTACACATAGCAAAGTGGGGAACATACCACAGCCCATCATCTTTAAGATTAACGAAAACGGAAAGACACTTAGAGAGAATCCTATAGNGGCAGGAGCTANGTCTATTTCAAACCCTGCACCACGAGCTGGCAGATGACANATTATAATNATAAAATAACAAATGGTTCTCCAATTAGAGGTGAACACCTAAACCTTTCGAGAGCCAAGGCTATCTATAAGNCAGTCATAGTACATCCTTATACNAAGGATGTACAGTGTTATGTCANTGGTAAAGGTGATGCCATTATCAAAATGCGCTTGACGCATCTTGAAATTCCNGACGAGCCTNTTTTTGACATTCNTGATGAGGAGGAAATTGCAATTATTTGCCATCCAGAAGANGTCAATANACCAGAAGTATATGCGCTAAGAAAGGATTTTCCNACAGAGTTACCTCATTCAAATGCAAAGCCGTTTACACGACCNGTATCACTATGTGTGTCGGATGTGGCATTTGCTGATATACGACCGCTATTTAATGCGCACGATTTCTTAAATTCCATAAGACGNTGGTTTAGNCTGAATAGCATAAACAAATTGCATGAAGCGAACCGTCCTTTAGAAGTTTTCTTCGGTTTTCAAGAAGTCTGTTGTATTTTAAATGAATGCTCAGGTGGTAATCCATACATTAAGTACTCCCCAAAGACGAAGAATTCTTCTACTTTAGAGTTTGTTGAGAAAAGTAAAGCTACTCACTACTTGATAGGTATTCCTACTGAAAAGATCCATGCAAGCAATTTTGTACGAATACCTCAAACGATGGGAGACTTGAAAGACGTTCAGTCAACTGACCGATTCTCTTTGACGGACAACCTCTTGGCTGTTTTAACAAAAAGTATAGTGGGAAAGGCTACACTTCCGTTAGTTATATCAATCTATATCACTCAGACAAGCAAAGATGATAAAAAGATTTCACAAGAATTATTTCTCATCAAGACAAACTGCCTTCCTAAAGATATAGTACATAAAAAGAACGTTCTTGCTAAAGATGCGTTTGAAAGATGGTTTTATGAATTGTCTGTAGAAGTTGTACTTTTAGAATTCATGACTTCACGTTGTGGAAACGCCATTAATAATGGAATAAAAGATAACTTCAATAATGTGAGTGTTGTTGGGACTGGCACACTTGGATCTGCTGTAATCGATCATTGGGTAAGACAAGGATGCTCCGAAGAAATCAATTTAGTTGATTGTGATATATTACTGCCGCATAATCTTAGCCGTCATACTCTTGCCACAGATAAAGTTATGACCTCAAAGGTTCGTTCCATCAAAGACACCTATCATGGCATCTTGTTTCAGAAGATAAATGCCATGGAAGGAAGCTTTCTTACGTTAAACCGGAATGATAGCGAACGTCTATTTAAGAACACTGAGCTAGTAATGGATTTTAGCACTTCCATAGCGGTTGAAAGGAATCTTGCAAATAATGAACGTACTTTCCGTAGATGTACCTCATTTTTGAACCCTAAAGGAGATGATGTCGTATTACTAATGGAAGACAAGGAAAGAAATTCTCGTCTCGACTTGTTGGAGATGGATTATTATCGTAACCTAATAGTGGATGAAAGGTTTTCTCAACATTTGGAACAGACAGAAACTGTGCGTACGAACACTTTCAGTTGCAGATCGGAATCGATGATACTTAACTATGAGAATGTACGTGTGTTGTCGGCCATCATTTCAAAACAAATTAGGAAATATTATACGTCAGGGCAAGCTTGTTTGAATATTTGGCACTTTGACGCTGAAAATGGGACAGTATCAAGTTTGCCNATGACAATAACAAATTGGCATCATGAAGAATTAGGCGGTATTCAAATTTANATTTCCGATNCNGTAGAAAAGGAAATACAGACAATGACAGCCGCATCATTAGATAAGGAAACAGGTGGATGCCTGTTTGGTAATTATGACCGCGACCATAATAGCATTTACGTATATTATATGGNTCCAGCCCCAGAGGACAGNATTCATAGCCCNGTATCGTTTGTTCGAGGATTTAAAGGATTAACAACAGAATANGAGAGGATAACGAANTTGACATATCATCAAGTGAGNTANTTGGGCGAGTGGCATTCACATCCCAATATGGCTAACACTCCANGCGTAACTNACAAAAAGCAGTTTGAAGAATTGTGGGAGGAACAGCAATCACAGGACTTGCCTTTTGTANAGATGATATATGGCAATAATGGATTGTTTGTAAATGCAGCAATGTGAGTTTCGGTTCAAAGTTTATATACAAAAGGATAGTCTTATTCATCTAAGGACTATCCTTTTTTCGTCTGATTATAATAAGTGCTATGATACTCACCGAGGATATAGACACAAACTCATGTGTTTAAACTAACGTGAGTTCAGCTGTTCTCTCCTTAGAACCTGACTTATTCTTATTATCCAAGCTGTCTAAAACTCATTTTATTTCCGCGTGTTACTGAATGGTATGTTTCAATTAGCTCCGCAACCATTGAGAGCTTTTGCCCCCGCTCGGTATGATTGGTTTAACGACAACGGTGTTTGTAGTCGTTACCGTCTTGACTCCAGACTGAGGTTGCTGGGATTGCTCCTGTTTTACCTCCGTGCCGTTCTTCTCATCGTGCTTTGGTGCAAGTTCAGCGGTAATCTTTCGGTCGAGTGCTGCAAGTCCTGATTTTAGTTGCTTTAACTCGTCCTTCTTGCCCCACGTTTTTGAGACGATGGCTTCAAGTTTGGGGACATCGGCTTTGAGTTTTACTGTCCGTTCTTCATACTGCTGTATTATTCCCTGTATCTTCTCCAAGGCGTTGATGAAGTTCACACAGGCGGAGTGAATAAGAGAATTTCGAATATCTACCAAGTATCTCCTTTCTATTCGTGGCGATACTTTATTGCTGATGAGCAAACCTCTAACATCACCATCATGTAGTTCTAAAATCCTTACGGCATATCAAGTGATGGCTGCATTTTGTTGGAACACCACCGAGAAACAGTTGCATCGTTTTTGCCAACTTATTCAGCTAACCATTTGGCTGTTTTTCCGTTCTCAACTAATGCTATTTTTATTCGATTTATCTTCTGTGATTCCATCTCACTTATTTTGCTGATTGATTACGATACTTTTATGTTTGATTCAAAGTTATCATTTTTCTCGATATGGAAATAAGTTCTGACCTTTTAAAAAGAGAACCTGAAAAATGAAAACACCTTTATTTCACTTTACTTTAAGTGCACTATAAATGCACTTGAGATAAAGTAAAGTTTAGGTGAGCAAATGTTGAGATTCTCATCCTAACTCATGCGGTCTCGACTATTGAAGTCGCATCTTCCTCCTTTCCCTGTTTTCCCATTTTGCCAAAGTTTTGAGTGTTAGCACAAGTTAAATGTGTTAAATATTATCATTTTTGAAGGTAAATCCATCTCTACCTCCACTTTTCTATCGTATAAACAGCATAATATTGAGTATCAACAACTAACAAATACTATTGTTGTCTCTATATCATCAGGAATATTATAGAAGAAGTCGTGTCCAGTCAACTTTTCAACTTCATCTACAGACATTGCATAGTTAAACATACTACCCTTGCAAGCGGAATTAGGAAACACAAATCCGATAGCTTGCCATTTACTATTTCTTTGCANACATAGTACCTTAAAAAAATTAGTTGGAACAGCGACTTTATNTCCANCAATTCTTTGTGGTGTGGNAGACATAATNNGTCCACAGCAGACATATACGTTGGATTCTGATGCCAGTGCACGAACCCTGTTCTCCAACTTTTCCCATACTCCACCGTTCAATTCTGCAATCTGGGGGCATATATTGCTAAGATAAAAACTTTCCAACATCGCCTGCTCACTCCACTTCATATCAGCAGCAGGAGCCATGTGTCCACGACTATATCCTGAATTTGTGTAATCACCATGACAAGCGGTATTTCCTTTTACCATTGGAGCAGGCTCAAAAGGTTTCTTCGGTCTTGGATATGTACCAGAAATCTCGTTTGCAGTTAGCTCATAGGCGACCCAATTTGGAACAAGCCAATTTGAATTGTATGAAGTTGTATAACCAACATGCGTAATAATTTGATTGGCTTTCCCTTTGCTGTTTTTGCAAGTTCTACGTTTCTTGTTGATACTGGAGAAACATTTGTTTGTTGAGTTTGTTGAAGTGATTGCCCGCTTTTCTGTGAAGGAGTCGTAGTATTCTTCTTAAAGCACAACTGACATTCTTTTTTCCCAATTGATTTCGTTTGGTTTAAGGAAACAGAAAACAATGCGCCATCACTTTTCTTAATCTGGCTACANTTGTCCGATTTGTGNTAATATGACGAAGCATTGCCAGCAGTAACATAAACCTGCTGAGCATTAACAGATGAACNACAANTTATAAAATNCAAGATTAATATGTATTNGCAATACTTCATTCNNTTTNNGAGAAAACAAAGNTATGAATAGTTTCTACTATGTGATAGTTCCTTATTAGGAGAGTAATTATAACAGCATATACACCAGCCAAAGCATCATCTNACNTNCACCCTAAACCACCATNGNTATGTTNGTCAACCCATCGACATCCTAATGGTTTGGTTATGTCTATTATTCTAAAAAAGACAAATGCAATAGTTGCATAAAATATCGTTGTGTAATGTGGAGTTTCACAGTACAAAGCAGCTATACATGCTATCCAAGTACCAAAGAACTCGTCAATTACAACAGTACGAGGATCTTCACCCCAGTACTGTTCTATCACATTATCTGTCCAAACACCAATGACAAGTGTTCCGACAATAAGAATTGCAGTAGCTACTACTAAAGCAAATGGCGTTAATATTAGAAACAGACCTATCCATATTAGGAGTCCACAAAATCCGGCAAGGGTACCAGGACCCCATGGCCAGAATCCTGTCCATAGCCCCGTTGCAATTATCATATGAGGTCAATGATACCACGGAACTATACTGATGTCGTACTTATTATTACTACTCATACTGTTTTTAGAATCCAACAATGGTTCTTACAAACGAGTAAACACCAGCAATCATAAGCAACCATCCTATCAATTTGACAATTGTTGCTTGCGTTCCTTTAGCTTTAAGAAGTTTGGGACCTTTAAATGTGATGAACCAACCAAGCGCTACTTCAATAATTGAACCAATCATAAATTAAATCGTTTTATATAGAAATGGCAGACATTACTGCCTGCCATTTCCTATTATTATTGCAGGTTTATTTAACTATCAAATGTTTAATTTCACGAACTCCAGTTACCATAAATCCTATGATAAAGATTATAATCCAGTCCATTAATGATAGTTGCTGAACATTGAAGAAACTATTCAAGAATGGAACCTGAACAATTGCAATCTGTCCAAGAGTTACAACAGTTGCAATAATAAGGAAGCCATCACATCCCTTCAAATTCCAACCAGAACCTCCTGTCTTATAACCGCGAGCATTGAACATATAACCCATGTGAGTCATAACGAATACAGTGAATAGCAATGTGAGTTCGTATGTAGAAACAGGATTACGATCACCAAAAGAGAAGTTCAGCTTCAGCAGGTCACTCATACTAGTAATATCTGTGTGCTGGAAGATGATAAGCATCACGAGAAGCAGTACGAAGAAGAATCCACCAACGCCCCAAATATTGCGAAGCATTGAAGAATCCAAAATGAATGCTTTTGGATCACGAGGCTTTTCATTCATAACAGACTTCTGAGGAGGAAGAGCTGAGAGTGCAATAGCTGCGAATGTATCCATAATGAGGTTCACCCAAAGCATCTGTGTTACAGTCAATGGTGACTCAGTTCCGAGGAATGCACCAAATAGCACGAGGAAACATGCAGCTACGTTTACAGTGAGCTGGAAGAGCAGGAATCTCTGGATATTCTTGTAGAGTGAACGTCCCCACATTACAGCATTAGCAATAGTGCTGAACGAGTTGTCCTGGATGACCATGTCAGAGGCATCCTTGGCAACCGCAGTACCATTACCCATAGACAAACCAACGTCTGCCTTATTCAGAGCTGGAGCATCATTAGTACCATCACCTGTTACGGCTACAACCAGATTAAGGTTCTGAAGTGTTTCAACAAGGCGCTTCTTATCCATAGGTCTTGCACGGGCAATTATCTTCAAGTCCATAGCACGCTCCTGAAGTTGCTTATCAGAAAGCATAGCAAGTTCTGCACCTGTAATAATGTTTTTCTCTGTATCGGTATCTTTCCAGAGTCCAATCTTGCGACCTATCTCCTTTGCAGTAGCAGGAGTGTCACCAGTAACAATCTTCACAGCGATACCTGCTTTCATACAGTCACCTATTGATTCCTTAACACCCTCGCGAATGTCATCCTGAATTGCAAAGATGCCAACAAATTTCAGGTTCTTAGCAATCAGTTTTCCATCCATAAAGATATTATCAGTATCTGATAGTTCAGCATATGCAAGACCTAAAGTACGCATTGCTCTATTCTGGTATGACAACAGTTCCTTTTCAAGAGAAGCCTTGTTTTCTGCACTGATTTCACATAGGTTAAGAAGAATTTCAGGAGCACCCTTCACATAAACGACCTTCTTACCAAGAACAACAGAATTAGCTATTGTTGCCATATACTTGTTCTCTGTTGTAAATGGCAGTCTGTCAATCATCTGAACGCCATCTCTTACTTCAAGGTAGTCGGAACCGTTCTTTTGGAGCCAGAGGAGAAGAGCACCTTCTGTAGGATTACCGATAACCTTCGTGTTGTTCTTGTCTGTAAAGTCGAGATTAGCAGTTGTATTAACGGCAATCATCTCTGCTACAAGCTTCTTGTCCGAGCAAGCGATCTTAGAATCTACAACCTCCATCTGGTTCTTAGTCAAAGTACCAGTCTTATCGGTACAGATAACAGATGTTGCACCCATTGTCTCGCAAGCGTGCATTGTACGTGGAAGAGTATTGCTCTTCATGAGCTTACGCATACTGAACGCAAGGCTCAGAATTACAGACATAGGAAGGCCTTCTGGTACAGCCACAACTACAAGAGTTACAGCAATCATGATGGTCTTAAGGAAGAAACTAACGAACNCTANCCAGAAGNCGCCAGANGAGAAATTGATGTCACCAGATATAAAGAACCATACCAAACGACCAACGATGATGAAACCTGCAATCCAGTAACTTGCATTTGTGATCCAGTCTGCAAGTCCATTAAGTTTTCTGCTGAGAGGAGTTTCACTGCCCTTACGAACACGCATACGGTCAATAAGTGGCTGTTCTACTACAACATCATTATCCTCATGTTCGCCTTGATATTCTTCAAGGGCATCATTAGCATCATCTTCTGCGCTATACTTGCCTACAATCTCACCTGTTGTATTGTCCTTTACAAACCAACCTACAGTTATCTCATCACCTTCATTCAGAGACTTATAAACTTCTCCACATTCAGTATTCATACCAACCAGAGAAACCTCAGCAGTACAATAACCTTCGATAATATTTGTGCCCTTCTTAATCTCGTTTGCCTTATATGTGGCATCGGGATAAGCATTTGAATTTAATGATTTTGTTGCTTGGAGCTCACCTGTAAGAGAAGACTCGTCAACAGTGAGGTTAAGACAATCTAACAATGTACAGTCAGCAGGAATTTCCTCGCCAGTTTCAAGTTTAACAATATCGCCAACAACAATATCCTTACGAGGAACCAGGCAAACATGACCATTGCGAATTACCTTAACAGGCTCATCATCGTTTGACTGATTAAGGCTTTGGAATGTCTTTTCNNTNTTCTTTTCAAGCCAGAATGCGATACTAGTAGCGAGAATANGAGCNACAATANTACCAATTGGNTCAAAGAATGCTGTNCNTTCTNCATTATTCCATTCATATTCATNAATGGAAATACCCATTGAGAGTACGAATGCTGTAATCAGAATCTTAAAGAGAGGATCACCAAAACCTCCAAAGAAACCAACGATAAGAATAAGAAGTGTTGCAACAGTCACAATAGCTGGCATTACCAAAATTGTACTGCCCATGCTACCGACCAACACTCCTGCAAGAACTGCTGAGAGTGCAATAAGCACAAACATTGCAATAGCGATAGGATGTTTACATACTTCTTTAATCTGATCCCACAAGGAATCTTCTTCTGGCGGAGTCAACACATTTGCACCATACTTCGCGCGGCTTTCGAGCACTTGGGCATCGGTTAAGCCTTGATAATGGATTTTACTCATTACTTTATTTGTTTAATTTGTTATTACATACTCTTTTAACATTACGCCTGATAATCGCAAAAAATGCGACTATCAGGATAACGGCAAGTATAGACATTACAACTTCAAGTTGTTCCTTATGTCCTTTGCCATAAATTATAAGTCCTATCAGAATGAAGGTCGCTACAATCGAAAACAAATATCCGATTAAATTCCACCTTCTTATCCTTGTTCTATCCATATCCATTACATATTTTGCATGAGCGTCTGGTTTTCTTGGCTTCAGTCAATGAAACGGTTTTAATTTTGTGGGTTGAATTTTTCATGCCTCTAAAATCTTTTGTGGAATGATATACCTTACCTGTTTCACAAATATATACCAATATATCTGATGAATATGCATTTGACGTTGCACCATTGGTATATATTTGTGTAACACAACTAAATAGAAAGACTAAGATGACAAGTATTTTCTTCATTATTCCTCAATACCTTCAAAGCCTTGTTTAAATCCTTCCATAATTCCCTCAGCTTCCTTCATTGCATTTTCCAATCCGTTCTTAAACGATTTTATGGAATACTTTGTAAAATGAGCAAGGTAAATACCTTTAAGACGACCAATCTCTTTCAATTCTTCGTCTGTATATTCATCCTTGTATTGTTCGATTTCACTTTCAATCAGTTCAAGCTCTTCTGCTGTAGATTGCCAATCTTCTTCGGAATAACCAGAGGCATTCTGTTGAACATCTTCAGTTAACTCCTCCAATCGGTTAATAGGAGTTTGCTTAGAGTTACATGACATCATGCACAATGTTAACATTGCACAGAATATGAAAAATGTTAAGAGTTTAATTTTTACCATATACAAGAAAGAAGGAGGGGGGTATGCCCCTCCTATATTTATTAGAGTAAAGAGGCAAGCTTTTCTGGGAAATTCTTTGCTTTTGCCTTGATGTTTTCGAGAAGAGCACGCTCTGTGTCATCTACTAGACCATCACCCTTTATCTGGTCATATAGATAATCAGTTTCGTCATCATCAATCTCACCAGGTGAAACTTCATCTTCTAGTACGAAAGCTGTGATAGTATCAATGAAAAGAGTATCCCATTCAGGAGCATTGTCTTTGCCAGTAACTGCATCATTCAACTCAAAGAGGAAATCAGCCTCTTCTTTGTCAATCTTACCATCCTCATAAATTACTTCCTTGATGGTCTTTACCTCTTCTGCATCGATGATACCATCTTCAAGAAGAGCTTTTTTGAGTTCATTTAAATTTGCCATTTTTATTTATTTATAGGTATGAAATTATTTTGTTATCTATGCTGCCAGCAATATCTGTGTCCATCGGCGACTACACGTTTACAAGGTGTACCATCTTTTGTTGAATGTCCGCATACATGAGATTGAGACACGTCAAAATCATCTGTAGAACATGATATTATGGTTGGCATCAAACATAAACAAAGGGTAAGTATTTTATACTTATAACTTTTCATTATATATTATTTTAAAAATTCTTCCTCATCAATAGGGGCAGTTAAGAAATTGTTTTCAAGTTTGCTATCAATGACATTGATTTCAAGTCGATAACTTCGTTCCTCCTTAGAGTTCTTAACACCAAAATCAAATGTATCTTGACTCCTTTCGTAAGAAACATTTCTTGTAAATTTACCCAACTTTATGCTATCAGTTTCGTATGACATCCAGTCANAACCGTATGCAAGTTTCANGTAATANNTACCNTGTGGGNTTNCCTGNACAGTTGTAGTAGAGTTTNCTGCCACATAAACATACCTGATACATTGGTCTGTACGCAAATCCACTATTTTTACAGCTACATTGTAGCCTTCACCAATAGCGATGTCGAAATAATTGTCTTGGATTCCGTAAATTGGTTTAATACCGTATTCCTCAGACAAATCTTCATCTGGAGTTTCAACAGTCCATCCATTATCAAGCAGTTTCTGCTGAGCTGGTGTTGGCTCTGCAACTTCCTGACCATCGCCACCTCGATGATGGCATGACACTAAAGCACAAAAACTAAGTGCCAATAAAGTGTATTGTATTTTCATCGCTACTGTTATTTGTTATATGAAGGAGCATCACTATAAAGAAGCAATGCCCCTTCTTTTACTCTTCCGATTAGATTACATTCAACTTAGTGAACCAATCCCTGTCGGTACATTTCATTCACTTTTCCTTGGATTTCTGCATAAGCTGCACCAAGTTTATCTTTACGTTCCTGGCCATTGCCAAAGACACCACGAATCACCTGACGAGCGTTCTCTTCAAGATCACCGCTAACTTGTGCAGAAGGGTTAGGAATAGAAGTTGTCTGCTTCTTCTCCTGCTTAGCAGGAACCACAGGTGTATCATTCTTCTTCTCTGGCTGTGCAGCTGGTGCTACCTGACCTCCGTTGTTTGATTCTACCTTTGGTTCATCAGGAGTGTTTGGAGTCTTATCTGTCTCATCAGAGCCAGCATTCTCTTCGGCTCCTTCCTCATTGTCAGCATTTGCCTCTGGAGTTTCCTTATTCTGATTAGAATCAACCTGCTCTTTAGGTGGAACACTAGCACCGCCTTCATCCCCTGCATTTTCCTTATTACCACAATTCTTAAAGCAGAAGAATGCTATAATTGCAGCAACAACANGAAGGACAATCCATATCCATGCTTTTGAATCACCATTTGGCTCCTCTGGAGGAGTTGGTGGAGTCTGAGGTCTCTTTGGNGTTTCTGGAACTTCAGGTGTTTTCTTCTTTATAGTAACATTTTTAGGAGCTTCAATAGCTACAGGAGTTTCCTCCTGTGCTGTCTTAGTCTTAATAGTTACTTTATGCTTAATGGTAACCATAATTTATGAATTACAAATGAGGGCGAATCCAGGAATCTTCTCGAAAGCAGTGCTGAGGTCCATAACTTCAGGATGATCCTCATCACCACCGCTCTTCTTCAGAGAGTTAACGCCATCGTTGTTCTTGATTGTGCAGACACAGTAAATTGGTCCGTGATCTGAAGAGTCTGCGATTACCTCAAGATAGTCACCTGAGTCACTCTGAAGCTCTACACGACCGCCTTCTTCTGCGTATGTAACATCTTCCTCTTCAACAGCTGCATCATAGTTTACGATACATACATAAGCCTCGTCGATTTCGTTGAGGTTAGCAACATTGATCTGCTCTGTCTCTTCCTCACCCTCAGAAGGCTCCTTGTTGTCGCCCATATGAAGCATATATGGGAACTCATTGAGGTTACCAAGGTCGCTCTTGCGTCCGCGATACTCGTTAGAGAAGATACCACCAACTTCACCGTTCTTTTTCTTGAAAAAGNGGCAANGGTCAAGGTCTGTAGGTGAGCTCCAGAAGAGCTTAACTTTCAACTTACCGCTGAATGTGANNTCAGCTGCTTCACCCTTTCTTTTAAGAGTGATTTTCTTTNTCAGTGTTNCTGCCATGATTGTATAAATTTATANGTTAATAAAATTATTATTCACAAATAAGTGAGAAACCAGGAATCTTATCAAATGCTGTACCAAGATTCATAACAACACCTTCATTCATAACTGAATTTTCTCCGTTGTTATTCTTGATAGAACAAACATGATAAACATGACCTTGTTCAGCAGCATCAATAATTACTTCCAGATAATCGCCTGAGTCGCTTTGAATTTCAACGCGACCTGAGTCTTCTGCAAAACTTACTTCCTCGCCATCGATAGCCTTGCTATAGTTGAGGACACAAACGTATGCAGTACCTATGTCATTAAGGCTTGCAACGTTAATCTGCTCAATAGACTCGCCACCCTCTGCAGGTTCTGGTTCGTCACCCTTATGAAGCATATAAGGGAACTCTGACAGATTACCTAGGTCTGACTTCTTCTGACGGAATGCTGATGAGAATACTCCACCTATCTCTCCGTCTTTCTTCTTGAAGAACATGCAGAGATCAAGGTCGGTTGATGACTGCCACAGGAGCTTAACCTTAAGCAATCCTGAGAATGTAAACACAGCAGGTTTTTCTTTTCTGCGAAGTGTTACTTTTTTCTTTAGCTGTACGCCTTCCATATGGTATTTGTTTTAAAAGTTAAAATCGTCATTGGTTATTTTACCAACCGTTTTATTCGTTGCTTTAGAAGAGGTTTGCCCTGCTCCACCAAGATCTACTTCAAAGAAGCACCCAGTTTTTGGTGTAGAAGTTGTTGGTTTTGACTTTTGCACAGGTTGAGGACGTGAATCTCTCTGAACATTTTGCTTTTTCTTCGGTTCACCAAAATCAAAGTCAAAGTCATCGTTAGATACTGATGGTCCTTTAGAAGGACCAAAACCGGTAACAGCCCTTCGAGGCTCTTTTGAAGGCTCTGGTTTTGTCTCTGTTTGGAAATCTTCAAATTCTCTTTGATTATTACCTTGTTTTGTTCTACGAGCATTCTCAGCTTCATCTTCCTTTTGGAAAATCAACTGATTAAGACCTTTGACTTTCTCTTGGTGAGCAGAATCTAGATTCATCTTCCTTAATTGATTCAACTTAGCTCTCGCTTCATTGAAATCTGATGATAGAATCAAGTCTTTGATCTCTGCTATAGTTGAATCAAGTTCTTCGACAGCCTTTTGAGCAGCCAAGCGTTCTTCACCCTTTTCGAGCTTTTGGCGAATGCATGAATCTTCTCGAACAGCAAGAGCTTCCTTGCAAAGCATTACAAGAGTTTTCCAGTCCTCACTCCATTGAGCAGACTCAATCTTGGAATAAATCTTCTGGAGAACCTTTTCTTCTTCTACAGCTTTCTCTTGCTTGTGGCGAATATCACCAATACGAGCGCTCCACTTGCGTGAATTTGTGAGGTCAACTTCAATAAGTTCGTTGCAAGCAGACAGAGCATCATCGTAACGACCTTCATCCAATGCCTGATTGAGAGCTGAAGACAAGTCATTTACTTTTTGATTAACAGCTCCTTGTTCATTTTGAATTCTTGCTTCACGTTCTTTGATTTCTTTGTCATCGACATCAAGCAATTTCGCCTTATTCAACTCTTGTTGTGCCTCAGAATATGCCTTTTGGGCAATAAACAGGTCTGCACGGTCAAGGTATCGCTCTAATTCTTTGGCACACTTGATGTGACGAACTGCTTCTTCCTTTATGCGTAATGCTGTAGAAGATTCCTTGTCAAAACTAAGAGCTTCCTCTGCTTTTTGCTTAGTTAACTCATAGTTTTTTTCATCAAGAGCGTCTTTAGCCTGTTGAATCTTTTCTTTATAGTTATCGCGAAGAACAGAGAGCTCTGCCTTTTTACGCAAAGCATCCTGATGCATTCTACTTGCTTCCTCATCATTTGGACGAAGACTTAATGCGATGCCAAAGTATTCTGCCATTTCATCGTAGTCATGTTCCTTTTCGGCATCATAACCTTTATCCATGGCATCCTTAAACTTACGTTCTGCTTCAATCCTACTTTGTTCTTCAGCGGCACGTTGTTCTTCCGCTTCCATTGCTTTAAGGTTAGCTTCTGCTTCTTCCTCAGCAAGTTGGATGCGTCGAAGTTCTGTTTCTGCATTGGCTCGTAAAGAATCCCTTTCTACAGAGAACTGACTACAATCAATAAAGTCGTATGCGCCTACGAGAGAAGACAAGTCTTTATCTTTGTAGCAAACCATCTTACCATTGTTCAGGTTGTAATGGTTGCTCAATTCCGCTACAAACTGAGAATTGGTAAAGGTATTGCCTAATAGAATGACACCTTTAATTTGGTCATGACTGATATTGCTATCCTTGACAAATCGCACAATGACGTTGATAATATCAGTTACCATCCTCTTGGTGCGTTCATCAATCGTAACCTTTTTAACCGAGACAGAATACTCCTTAAACGGATCTTTTGACAGAGTAATTCCTGTCAGCTGAATAGGAATAAAACTGCGTGCAGTTGAAAGTTTAATCAACCATTCGTCAACATATTGTGTCATGCGTAGGTATTCAGACTCTCTTTCCTCTGGAGTCTTCAAGAAGTGCTCCTTGTCATTGATATTGTCAACGACATGCTCTATTAAAGCACGACTTCTAACATCTGTTCCTAATCCAGGAATACACTCCTCGCTTTCTCGCAAGAACAAATCGTCAGATCGTTGATACAGAGAGTAATGCAGATTTTCGTTGCAAGCGTTCATCACAAGGTAGTAACCAGCATCTTCATATCCTGCTTTCATTGCAGCATACTCCAATGCCAGATGACCAATCCTTGCAACACTTTCCTTGACATCAAATCCATCTGCCCTTAATTCATTGAGGAACAAAATACGTGCTGCCAAAGAAATATCCTTTGAGAATGACACATACGTAGTAATGCCACTCTCTTCTATATCTTTTCTAAGATCATTGAATATGCCAGAATCCTTAAATATGGATTTCATTGGCTGAGGAAGCTNGNACTTGATNTATTTTTCAGAGGANCTTGTAATCTTAGAGAACACATCACCATAGTAATGCACCTCGTTATTACGGTATTTTGCCTGAAATCCTTTACCGTAAGAGATTTCGTTATTAGCAACATCCTCATAGAAATAGAGCCAGATTTTATCTTCCTTATTAGGCAGTTTTACAGGACGAGTGATACCGTCAGTGCTAACAGCACCAACGATATACCACTTGTCTATGTAAAGAGCTAATGATTTCATATTATTCGGATTATGTCCTACTGATTAAACGCTTTTCTAATGAGTGTACTCAAGAAACAGATGCCTTCTGCAATGATGATTGGTTGATGGTAACGGAAACCGTCGCCAGCCTTAGATTTCTCCTTGGCTTTCTTGTATTCACGATCATTATTACAGATGAAGCTTGCAATCTTGCTTGGAAGATCATCCAAGTCATCACGAAGCTCGCTGTCTGCCTTCGCATACNTCTNTGNNTTCTGACTTACGAACNCAATAAAGANGNTCATAAATGNCNCGAAGTTTNTGNTGCCTGAGAAATCAAAGTTGCCCATATCATCTGCGAAGTAGTCACCTGTAAGTTCATCTTCAGCAGAGAGAGTNTTCNTGACTACNTCCAGGGNNNAGATACTTAACACCGATTTCACCNCAAATNTNACAATCCTCTGCTTTCATCTTCTTNANAACATCCTTTGGATTGCAAAGTCCCTTGGCAGCCTCAGCCTTGTTGTCAACCTCTATCTCGTCACGATACTTAACAACAAGTTCCTTGTCTGTAACGCATTTTACACCAGCATTAAGGCACGTTGCATAGTATTCGCGAGTAGCACGGCTACCTGCTGAATTACGCAACCAATGGAAAATTCTACCACCCTTACCGAAACTGAGAATGTNANCACGCTCAATGTTTTNGAGGNTATTCTCTTTCAGAGTTNTACNTATCAACATACNAGAGTAGTACAGAAGAAGACCTGTTACGTATGCAGGAATAGTGAATGCAAATTTAGCATCACGATCTATTGTCTCATAGAAGTTATCATAGTCTTCTACAGTCTTCAACTGATCGAAAATGTTGTTCAGATAGTAAGGAGCCTTGTTTGGTTCTGTTAATACATCCTTTATGTTAGAAACATGGACAGTCTTTTGGTTGCTCTCGTGGAAATTAACGAGTGCCTGACGGAATGTTTCAGACTTAATGATTGCATCAAAGAATACTCCAGCAGCCAAACGTACAGAACTTTCACGGAACAAAGTATGCTTATTTCCGTTTGAAGGGTCCTTCGCAAGCAAAAGTATGTCACTTGTACTACCACCAACATCAATGCCAAGGAATATGTTGTTACCAGACAATCCGAAGTCCTGAGACAAAGCAAAGCTACATACAGCTTCAGCCTCTGTTGGGAAATCTTCGTTGATTGTAGGCTTACGACCTGTAGTTATAGGATTAATCTTGATAAGATCGTTGAAAATCTTATCATAATCATTGATGTCAGATTCCATCATAGAACCTGGATGGCTCCAACTGATTTCTTCTGGACGTATCTTATTTTTATATAGGAACGCGCACGCCTGTAACCAGATAGATTTGAGATATGCTCTTTTCTTTTCAAGTCCCTTCTGATTATCAAGCCACTTCATATTGTAGTGAAGCGTACCTGCCTGAGTCTTGATTTCGAACTCGTCCATTTCACGTACAACTACGTTAGGACGGTTAACAGGAACACCTCCAGCAACCTCTTCTGACTGATTGTAGCAGTTATAACGAGAGTCATGCTCATGCAACCATGATTTTAACTGGCCATTCTCAGCAGGATAGTTGGTAAAGAACAGCAGTTCATCATTGCCAGCATTGGCACGTTTATCATCATTTTCATTACCAACAAGGACTGCACGATTATTCTCGAATTGGATTGGCATAGCACCACGATCATTGGCATTGTAGTAAACACAAGTGTTGTTACTACCGAAATCTATACCAACAATCGCCTTGCTATTCATATCAATAGAAGTAAGATCCTTAACAACATTGTGGCGCAACATCAGATAACCAGCACGCTCATCATGACCGCTCTTCTGAACGGTTGCAATAAGACCTTCTATAGGCTTGTCAGCTGCAATAATGTTATATTTAGGAAGTTCTTCTCCCTGACCAGCAGGATAAGTAATCAGAGGCTTAATATCTATGCCAAGTTCCTCATTAGGTGCAGGCTCATACAAAGGAGTGAGGAAATGGCTATTACCATCAAGGAGAATTTTGCTGTCATATTTAAAGATAGGCTGGAACTTATTCTTTGCTTCAGCAGTGAACTCAGTATAGAGATAATACTTATTCCACTTGTCTGAAACGAAGTTAGGCCACATAATTACTCTGCCCATATCTTCCATCCACTCAATCTGATACTCACGAGTGTTGAGAGTTACGCTTTCGCCGTCAATCTCAACAACCATTGTTACAGAAAGAATATCTCCATTATCGCTGATAGATGCTGTAAGATGACTATTGCCACCTACGGTGTAATCAAGGAGTTCACCCAAGCGGTTCTTGAAAATATCAATACCCATCTCTGACAGAGGAATGGTGAAGTAACATGTTGCACCAGAATGCAAGTCCTTTACCTGAAGGTAATATACAGGAGCATCAGAACGCTTTTGACGCTGACTTGGATCTTCTGCCCAACCAAGAACATAGCCATCTGAGCTAAGAAGGTTCTGTATGTCACCTATCTTCTGATAAGGTACAGTTACCTGTTCGCCACTACTATAAGTAAATGTATAGTCTGGCTTCATGTAAACAGGAACATCACTCTTGAAAAGGATATTGAAAGGACAATTCAATGTTCCATAGGTAGGAATTGGACCTTTGTCACGGAGTCTGCCATTCGCATTTCTGGTAATCTCGCTTTCCCAGTCGCGACTCATGTTCTTAAGACCCTTCAGCTCGATTGGGTTTATACCATTTCTCTGCTGATTGATCTTCTGTTCAAATGTGTCGAGATTACTGTTGAAGTTCTTAAGGAATAAAAAGAGCTTCTGAAGTTGATCAGGATTAAGATAAGGCATTGGGTCTTCCAATTTGCCATTACGATACCAGCTNATANCAAAAGTTCCTGTAAGATTACTATAATTNACACNNGTGAATACGCCCGTGAAAGGAGATGTANCACCNATNNNCNGANCCTTATAGNAANTNAGATGAATGTATGGCTGTGCATCAGGGTCTTTTGCTAACTGATCCTGATTGCTCCATATGTCCTTATCACTGAAGAGCATACGACCAAAGGCAGCAGCAATATCATAGTCACCACCTTTGACATTCATTGTAACAGGCTTAGAAATGCGGATTCGGTCAGAATAAAGTGCCATAAGGGCTATGAGACCTCTCCACTCTCCATGAAGCATTTCATAGAATTGTGTCAAACCCGAATTAGAGATGTTTGGATCTGGACATGCCAAGGTGTCAAGTGCAAACTTAAAAAGTCGTGCACGAGCCCAAGGTGTTGGTACACCAGAGATAAGAGCAGCAATTTTATCTGCACTTACATCTTCAAGAATTTTACCAGTCTGGATTCCCTGGATATAGGAAGACGCCATGTTAAGGTCGTTCCATGTACCTTGTGTGCCAGTTGTAAGAGTTGTGTAACTCTTTATCAATAAAGCTTTAGACATAGCGTAGAAATTTAGTTGATGTTATAGATTTTGCAGAGCGTATCATAAACAAGCTTATAGAAACGCTCACCTGTATTTGTAATTGTAGTTGGAGCTNCGTTATGAAATTGCTNGATGAACTTCTTCTTGANAGTATCAAACTTGGAACCGAAAAAACCAACAGAGAATGTCCAATCCTTACCAACACCTTCATTGCGATAAAGATTCTTGTTCCAGTCATACTTACCAAGTTCCTTCATAGTATGGAATGCGAAGAGCTTAGGATTGAAGAGGAAATAGTCACCACCACCAGCAGAACGATGAAGCTGACGAATCCATCCCTCAGCAAGTTCTCCATTAACATTACGCACATTAAGTAGTCGGAAGTATTTCTTTAGGTATTCAACCTGATTAACATCGATACCATCGAAGCCAGTAATTTCTTTCTGCTTACCGCATCTTACACTCTCAACAAAGTCATTATCCGGATCGTTGCAAAGGAATGAGAATGCAATCAGCATACCGAACTTCTTGGCGAAGTCCTTATCATAGTTATTCACATTACCAACGAAATCCTTGAATTCAAGTTTTCCGTTTATCTCTACAGAACGATAAACATAGTCAGTAGAACTATTAGCCTTATTATTCTTCAGGTGTTCAATATCAACATGATAGAAATCCAATGCAGCACAAGCTGCAAGGAGCTCGATGTAATGAGAATCGTTCTTCTGCTGTTCTCCACCAGTGATAGTTTCGGTAATCTTATCCTTCTCACGAACCATAGGATCCCATCCCTGACCATCAGTTCCCATCATATAGAAACGCTGATAGGTGTTCTTTACTGTTGTATCATCATCATAGAACATCATTGCCACCTGTGAGTTCAATGAGAACTTATCACTGGTTGCAATAATTTTCTGATTTGACAACTCTTCAGCAGAAGGAGCCTTGAAGCTGAAGTATGCAGTGAGAAGTGTTGAAGCAAAGTATGCTCTTCCCAGAATATNTNCAGCACCATTNCNAATNATGCTTGCANCCTCAGAAATTGCCTGAGGTATGATAGGGATAGAAGAAGCACCNNTACCACCGAATACAGAGCCAAGGATGAACACCTTTGGATCACTACCGCCATTAGTAGCAGCAATAAGAACCTGAAGGAACTTCTTCAATTCACTATCTTGTCTTGAACGAGCAGCCTCAATGATAGAGTGATACATCATTATTGAACCGAGGTGGGTCTGAGCACGATAGCCATGACGAAGATTGAAGTTCTCAACATTATTTGTCAGAACAAGGTCTGCAAGGTCTGCTTCCTCAGGACTATTATACTTGGTGTTTCCATAATTGAAAACATTGTTAAATGTGCTCTTTGTCTCGTAGTTAGGGCTGAACTCATAATACTTGATGTCAGCTGAGAAGAATGTGTCTGTCAAAGGTGTACGATTTGCCTTATCAAGATTTTTAGAGTTTACATACGCATCCTTCACTTCCTTCAAACGAGAGAAGTTACCATTATTTTTGTCGGTATCGAGTGCAAGCAGATGAATCTCTGTATCATCGAACATGCCCATTGCACAGAGGTGAATTAAAGACTCTATGCAACGCATTCCGGTGCCACCGATACCCATTACGAAATATTGCTTTGCCATAATCTTAGACTTACGGTTTTTATGGGTTATGCATTCTTTTCCTTGCCAAGGATAGAGCCGAACTTAGTGTGACGGAAGCAGAACATAACGATAGCACTCAAAAGAACTGAGCCACCGATTGTAATGCCAAGACACTGCATATTTGTATCAGAGAACTGATTCTGGAATGCAGTCTTCTTAATAAAGTCCATCACATAAAGGTCATTGTATAGCCAGAATGATACAGCTCCAAGAGCTACCATTACAATCAGCCACACTCTGCGTTTGATGTATGAACGGTCATTACCTCCCTGGTAAGGGACAGCATTGGCAATAAGCCATGCTACTACGAAAATCACAACAGCAACTATTGCTGCGTAAACGAATGTTTCATTCTGCAACTCATGGAGTTGTCCAACTGTCTGAATGTTTCTCATTGCTATTTTGTTTTATTGTTAACGAATTTATTTTGCCTCACTCTTAACGTAGATCGAGTAAATTACTTGACCGCGCATCTTATCAAGTACCTTGTCATCAGCCAAACACTGCTTAATACTTGAAGCAACAGATACGTTCTTCATACCTTGCTGGCTAATTGACTCAAACTGGAATTTATCTTCATGATTCTCAAAGATGGATTTGACGTCTGAAATTGCAACGTCAATCTTGAAGTAGTTGTATGGCTTACCAGACAATACAGATGGGTCAAACCAATCCTGGTTGAATGAAATATTTATCTTACTATGCTTGTCAAACTCTTTATTGTCAAGCTGCATGAAATTCTCTAACTCAGTCAATTCAAACTCTTGCTTTCCGACCTTCTGACCACCAACTTTAGCGTTATAATAATCAGAGTATTCGTTGTTTATGTCATAAACCTTCAGATTAAGACCTGTAATTCGATAACAGCCGAAAGAGTTCTTGTCAAGCCCCATCTCTATAATAGGAGCACCACCTTTCAATGGCTCTCCTGTATTCTCATCTACAGCATTCACGAGAACGTCCTCAATAGTATTCCAGTCACATCCATCCCAGTCTTCAATCTCGAATGTGCCAAAGCCACGAGATTTGCTTTCAAGAACTTCATTCTGAGTAGAAGCATTATTGCCATTTCCCTTCATTTGAGGATGGCTTGCAGATATATGGAACTCATCTACATCTGGGAACTGGGTGAAATCGACTGTTCTACGAATACGTTCATAGATATTATTCTGCATACGGTCATCTGTGAACATTATGTAGAATCTCTTCTTGTTGTAGTTCTGACCATTNTATGGNTCTACATAAGGTTCTGATATGATATGANCGTCATNNNCTTTGAGTATCCAAGTCTTGAAGGCATTTGCAAGATAAGGATCGTTATCATGACNTTTGGCTATAGATGGAGTATAGTATTCGCCATCTGTAATCATAACAGATTCAACAGTACCGTTTGCCATCATATCGGCAGCTTTTGCAAGTTCTGCAAAGTTAACTTCCTGAATGTTACGCAAAAGAGTATAAACGTTATTAACAGAAAGGTCTTCTTGCTGAATCTGATCGCCCTTTATTGAGTAGTATGCTGTGGTCTTATTCACTAAAGAAGCGGCAATATCCTGGAAGAACTGTGAGTTCTGTCCGAGTTTGTTGCAAGTAGAATAGTCAACAAATAAGTTAAGCTCGTTCTCATTCAAGAATTTTTCTTGTGGTTCAAAGTTCACCAAATGGAACTCTTCCAAATACTTTGTGCCATTTGGAGTTTGCACCCCACCTTTACAAAAGGTCACCCCCCCTGCGAGTAAACCTCCGAATGCCAGACATCCAATAGTAGCGAATAACAGACCTTTAATTTTCATATCCTCAGTTTTTAATTTTCCTTATTATAATTTTTCATTGAGGTGTATGNCTTATANAAAGCCANCGGANCTTAATCCGTCCACCTGTTCNCGTAAGGACATAAAAACAAGACGTGGAACTCTTTGTTGCTCGTTCCACGTCAGGAGGCCTTCGCATTGCCCAAGATTGTTGAACGGAACAACGCGAAAGTCCACGCCAGATATGAATATGATACACCCTTACATCTACCCAATTTGATACAACAATCCCTTTTCTGGGAATGCATACCCTATAGGTAGGCATAAGGGATGCGCATATAGACACATCCCGAGGACATCCATCGTTGCAATGTTCTGACAATCTTTAGAAAGTTGCGAAGTTTCCTGGCGTCAAAACAAAGCGTCAATTGAACGCCTTATCATTATGTCTTAATCTCCCACCCAATACCCGCTTCAACATTTGATGTTACCATCGCCTGTTTTAGCGTGGCGTGGACTTCAATTGAACCTTTACTGTTGGGCTTCGCACTGGGGTGGTACACCTTCCAATTAGATACAATTAAGAGAATTGAGTACAAAGATAGCGAAAATATCTAAATTGTCAGCAGAAATTATTGATAAAGTTTGTGGAATTCGTAAAATTTGTGTAATATACACACATGTGTCGCTTAAAAATTACAATTTAGGCGCATGTTTTGTGATTATCTTGTACTTGGAAACTAATAAAACACCACATCATGCACACAAGATTATGTATGGTGGAACCGACCTCATAGAAGACATCTTTAATCTCTATTTGTAAAAACGTTCGTTCTTCCCCTTTGGAACAGCAATGTCCAGCTTACCATACAGCCAAAATCTATGTAAAAAATGTTAATTCAGTGTTAACAGATGTAAAATGCTATTCCTCAAAATCCACTTCATTTNAGCGTTGNNTTTCCCACCATGNGAAACGATTCTGTGCTCCCCAAAAGTTTGGGAACATAAAGGTATCACAAATGTATATCCAAATAGACTAAATATTGATACTCAATACCATACAACTATTACAAAAAGTCCGGCGTGAGGTNTAAAGTTGCTCGTTCTAACGGTATGGGCAATTCTCAGGCNCCTCAAGATGTGGGACNANCAGCTGATGCAGGTCTCACGTTTTTTTAAATGATTATCCGCAATCATACCACCAAATAATCGTCAATAGAGGCTGACGAAAACCGCCAGCCTTCTTTGCATTTATAAAATAGTAAGACGCATCACGCGCCCTTTAAAGTGAACTCTTG
>WFMB01000083.1 GCA_009177185.1 Bacteroidales bacterium | reverse complement strand
CAAAGAGTACATGGCGAGAGAGTCGGTCGGCAGTACTATACACAGCCACAGAGCGGATGCCCATCTCGTAGCAGCTGCGCATAACGCGGATGGCAATCTCGCCACGGTTTGCAACTAATATCTTTCTAATCATATATTATATGTAATGTGTGATTCTTCAATACATCCCCTGCATCGACAGCTCGTTCGCCTCAGCAAGAGCACAATCGTCCGTCATCTGCCGCAGCACAACGGATGCCTTGTAGAGTCTGCGGAAGCACAGTTTGAGCGTTGCCTCCGCAGCATGGTTCTTCACGCACAGGTGGCTTCGATAGTTCATCAGCTCCTTAGTGATGTCCAGCAATTCGCCAGTCGGCAAGAATGTCTCTCCCGACGCAGTGTCTATGGTGTTGTCAATCAGGGTGAGCACTGTCTTGATGCCCTCTGTCTCCGTGCTTATTGCGCCGAGTTGATTAACACCCTCTTTCAGTTGAGTCATCAAGTCAATGTACTGTGTATAAATTGAATGATAGATGTCCATTCCCTTTCTGTTTTTGTCACATAAGCCATCCGACGAAGTGTAGAGACTTCGGCACTCCCTCTGTCGTCCATCGCTTGGGCGAACAGGAGGCGGAGAGTTTGGCGGCATATAATGGCAGAACAGGAGTCATAAGTGAGTGCCCGGACAATCGCTGCCAAGGCACTCGGCATTTACAACACTTAAATGATATTTAATGAAAATTTCTTCCTCCGTTCTCTATTTGCCACACAATCATCCAGCCAAAAGACATCCTGCAAGGAAGTCTCCAGCACCGCATGACACAAATGTGGCTGTTCCACCATTATATAATATGTGTAAGTTGTAACGCAGATGTCCGTAATCCCGCAGACACGCGTGTCTAATTGGCAAAGGCAGGTCTTCTGACTTCATCCTTACGAGGTGCGCGGTCTTCCCGAAGATTTCAAAACATAATCCGTCAGACTCCGTTTTGACTTCAGTGACACTATTGGCATCCCTTCAATAAAAGGACTCACAGCATCGGGTAATGTCGCAGAATGAGTGTTTTGTGTCGAGTACACTTTCACTGCGTTCCCTCTTAGCTCCGTCGCCACATACGCTCATCGCCATGTGGGGGAGAACCATTTGCAATGCAAAGATAAGACTTTTTCTCCGAATAAACAAGAGGTATATACAAAATTAGATGATATTTTGCGTAAACGATGTTTGTTCATAGTTATTTCCTCCGATTTTTATCGGACAGCAATAATCCCGATTAAAAGAAAAGAGTTCGGTATTGCACCGAGCTCTTTCCTTTAACGGATAATGTTTAACACGTCCAACTTTTTGGGGGTATTTTATCACATCGAATTGAGGGTTATTCCTCAATGGCAGAGTTCGTCAAAATTTCATGGAGTCCCCTTTAGTCGTCAAACTTACCGTTGGCAAATCCAAAATACTTAGTAAAAAATGCCTTTAGTCGCTCAAGAACATGCTCAACCTTCCCTTGTCTGTTTGCATTCGGGTCGAATGGATTTATAGGCGGCATTATATTATTCAGTTCCAGACCACCTTCAGGAACATAGCCTCTGGTAAATGCCATTTCAATGAACTCTACTGCCTTGTCACACTTCAGATTTTCTTCTGCAATAAGTTTGGCAAACTCTGCTTTCTTCTGCTCGTTGAGGTATGTCTGCCATTCCTCATAGACATCGCCATTTGCTGTCATGCTTTCAATGAAGCGTTCAATAAGTTCCTTCTTGTCACGCAAGTCGGCACTTGATTCGATTGACTTGACAATGTGGGTATGTATCTCGCTATCCTGACAATGGCTGTCATGATACAGCTTTACCAAATAGAGGATGTAATCAATGTTGACTTCCACCTGCTTAACGAGTTCCATTTCAAACTCAATGTCATCATTTACATTGGTCTTATCGCCATCTTTGTGAGTGCGGTAGTAATCGTGCAAGTCAATGTAAACGCTTGTATAGTCTTGGATTTCTCTTGCAGTAAGTGGATTGAGTTCTACAAACTGGTCAAAACAGTTTAAAAGGTTGATAAAGCGGAGTACAGTACCGAACAGTTTGATGAAGTCTCGCTCCTTCTGTTCTCCCACAGGGATAGTACCAGGAGGAACCAAAGCCTTCAACTCCTCGACAAACTCCACATAACCTTTAACGTGCTTACCCTTCTCATCGGTATAGCCGTTGAAGTAGTCCTCGAAAGGACGGAGTATCACCGTTCCCTTGGCATCGGCATCGCCAAAGAGCGATAGAGCCTTGTTTGTCTGGTCTTCGAGGTTGCGGAAACATACAATGTTGCCGGCATTCTTCACCGAGTTCAGAATGCGGTTTGTACGGCTATAAGACTGTATCAGACCATGATAACGCAGGTTCTTATCCACCCAAAGCGTATTAAGAGTAGTAGCATCGAAACCTGTCAGGAACATGTTCACCACGATAAGGATGTCAATCTCACGATTCTTCATTCGTAAAGACACATCTTTATAATAGTTAGGGANCTTGTCNGNTGATGTATCATAGNTGGTCGAGAANATCTTGTNGTANTNGNCAATNGCACGNTCCAAGANGNCACGACTGCTNTCGTCCATACNCTCNGTGCTGTNAGAATCCTCATCTTCAATATCTTCGCCTACTTCATCATTGACTCCGTAAGAGAAGATTGTGGCAATTTTCANNTTCTNNTTCTCTGNNAATTCTGCCATCTGCTTTTGGAACTCATTGTAATAGAGTTTGGCCGCATTGATACTCTGAACGGCAAGTATAGAGTTGAAACCGCTGAGTTTAGCCTTCTTCCTGACTTCCTCATAGTCCTTTTCTCCGTAATGCTTCACTACATCTGCCACATCATTCAACTGCTTGAAGATGTAGGAACTTGCCTGTTTCGTCTGCTGTGCATGGTGCTCCAAAATGTAACTTGTCACATTTCCGATACGCTGTGCCGACATCAGAGCCTTCTCTCGCTCAATATCCCATACCTGAGCGTTCTCGATGCTCTTCTTGCTCTTCATCGTGCTGACGTATGTCACACGGAATGGAAGCACATTGTGGTCACGGATTGCATCGACAATAGTGTAGGTATGAAGTCTTCTGCCAAAGACATCGTCCGTGGTTTTGAGGTTGCCACGACTGCCCGATACATTCTCTGTGAAAATAGGTGTACCAGTAAAGCCAAAGATGTAGTATTTCTTGAACTTCTTGACGATAGCAGCGTGCATGTCGCCAAACTGTGAACGATGGCACTCATCGAACACCATCACCACATTCTTCTCGAATATCTCATGCGTTGGGAATCTCTTAATCAATGATGTGAGCTTCTGTATTGTGGTAATGACAATCTTACACTTTGGGTTCTTCAGTTGACTTTCCAGTATCTTTGTTGATGTGTTGCCGTTTGCAGCACCTTTCTGGAATCGGTCATATTCCTTCATTGTCTGNTAGTCAAGGTCTTTGCGGTCAACCACAAACACCACCTTATCNATGAAGTCATACTTGGTCGCCAGTTGAGCAGCCTTAAATGAGGTCAGGGTTTTGCCNGAACCTGTTGTATGCCAAACATATCCGCAAGCGTCTATTGTTCCTTGCTTCTTCATGTTGTGAGCACGCTCAATCTGATTCAGAAGAGCCTCGGTTGCCGCAATCTGGTATGGACGCATAACAAGNAACAGGTCTTGCTCTGTCAGCACACAGAAGCGAGTGAGGACATTGAGCAAAGTATGGCGAGAGAAGAACGTTGCAGTGAAGTCAACAAGGTCGTTGAGTACCTGATTGCTGGCATCTGCCCANTAACTNGTNAACTCAAACGAGTTGCTTGTNTTNGGCTTATTCTTGTTCCCTNCCTTTTTAATCTCATTGATATGGCTNTCTCNGGTCGTATTGCTGTAGTACTTTGTCTGTGTGCCNTTGCTCACCACNAAGATTTGNACATACTCANACANTCCNTTACCNGCCCANAAGGATTCTCTGCCATAGCGGTTAATCTGGTTGAAAGCCTCTTTGATGCTTACGCCACGCTTCTTTAACTCGATGTGTACCAAAGGCAAGCCATTCACAAGGATGCTGACATCATAGCGGTTAGGACGCTTGCCGTTCCACACCTCGTACTGGTTAATTACCTGTGTGCGGTTGGCATGAATGTCATCCTTCTTAATCAGATAGATGTTCCTCTCCTCTCCATTGTCGCACTTCAATGTCTTAACGAAGTCGGTTTGTATCGTCCTTGTCTTGTCTATGATACCTTTGCCTTCTGCGGCTATCTCTGTTTTGAAGAAACTATTCCATTCATTATCAGTGAAGTGGTAGTTGTTCAGTTCCTCCAGTTTTACACGAAGATTGGCAATGAGTTCTTCCTCATTGTGAATCTGGGCATACTCATAACCTTGACGCTGGAGTTGTTCAATGAGTGAACGCTCCAAGTCTGCTTCGGTCTGATAGCCGTCTTCTGCCACCATGCCCTCACGCTCATAATGAGCAACAACGGTACTGGTATTGTTTTCTGATAGTATGTTATACTGCATATCTGTTATGCTGCTTTATCGAATGTTAATAGTTTATTGCGATAATACTCATATTGCTGACGACGAGCCTCAATTTCAGCAGGCAAGCCTATCTGCAAATCGGAAGTAAGGGCTTCAAATCTGTCAAGGATGGAAACTATACGCTCTTGTTCCTCCATTGAGGGAACAGGTATGAGCATTTCGCCAAACATATTCAAGTCAAGATCAATCACTTTGACACCCTTGCTGATTTTCTTCTTGTAGTTGAAGAAATGTGATGACTGTAGGAAATATGCAAGATACATAGGATTGAGGGTGTGTCTGATGTAGCAAGCGTGATTGCTAACCAATATATCCTCTTCACCTAACCATGCAAGGCATTTACCCACATCTTCCACGTTCTCGCTTGTTACCGCCATGATAAGATCACCTTTCTGCGCAAGCCTTTTCCCATTAGATAGTTGATCACTGACATAAGTTAAAGTCTTGTGGGCAGAATTACCGAATCTTGTATAAATCTGTCCGTAATGGATACATGGAGTTCCAGCATCGGTAAAGTCTTTCTTTGAGAAAGCAACACCTCGGTAAATCGTTCCTATCTCGCTGATTTTCTTCCAGCCCACTTGTTTACCCCCCCCGTTTAGTTCGTTGAATGTCAGCAATTTATTGCGATAGTATTCGTATTGTTGCTTTCGTGCTTCCAACTCCGCTTCCAACTCCGCTGTAAGCGTAGTCATCTTGTCAAGGACTTCAACAATGCGATTTTGAATCTCGATAGGTGGAAGAGGTATTTCAAATTGAGAATATGTCGAAATCCACTGTCTTGAATGCTCCAATGTTTCGTACTTTATGCACTTCATTGCATAATATACAAAGCGGAAATTTGCTTCTTCATTGCAAGGAGTCAGTATTTTTATTGCAGAACTTTTAACCTTGAAGTCGAAGTCAACCCAATGAAATGATGTTGTAAAGTCATCAAAGATGATAACTGGCTTTTCTTTTGAAGCACGATAAACACCATTCGTCTCATCTGTATAGCCTAATATAAAGGTCTGACCAGCAGTAAGAACAGGTGTACCCTTATCTATATAATCCTTTGAAGATACTTGATATTTTGTGGGCTGTTCGTATTCCAGACACTTACCTAATTTTACTTGCTCCACCCCATTTGGGCAAAGTCTCTTTATCATCTGTTCAATACTTTCCATTGTTGTCTTATTTACTGCCGTTTAGGTATTCCAACATCTTCTGCATATCAGGAAGTGCCTTGCGTAGTNGCTCAGGCATTTCANCGAGGGTCTTATAAGTGGCTNTGCCCATTNGCTTCGTGTAANCGCGAACGGCATACTCNGCATAGGCACGGTTGGCTTCTTGGCAGAGCACAATNCCGATAGGTTGATTTTCGTGTGGTTTGCGCACATGATCGTCAAGAATCTGGAGGTAGCCGAACAACTGACCAAGATAAGATGTCTTGAATTCACCCATTTTGAGTTCAACCACAACGAGTGCATTCAATTCTCTATTGAAGAAAAGCAAGTCAGGGAACTGATCTACTCCATAAACCTCCAGATGGTACTGGTTGCCAACAAATGTAAAGTCGTGGCCAAAGGTCATGATGAAATCCTTGATGTTCTTGACTATTTCATTCTCAATAACACGCTCATCAACATCAATCTGCTCGCGCTCCTCAATCTGCTCCACGTTTATGAAATTGAGCATGTAGTCGTCCTTGAACATCATAACCGCCTTACGTGCCTCACGTGAATCATTGATGGTGCGAGTGAAGTTATTGGGGATTTGTCCTTGATGTTTGTGACTTCCCTCTTTAATCAGTTGCTTTAATTTCTTGACCGGCAAATGTTCTTCGGCTGTACGATGTATGTAATAGTAACGATCAGACAGGTCTTTTACTCCACTAACAATCTTGTTGTGATGAGTGAAAGGAACCTTGAAGAACTCTTCAACAGGGAAGCTAATGTCTGGAATTGTTATGGCATGAAAAATGTCAATTTCATCTTTTACAGAAGCAACAACAGGAGTCGATTCCTTTAATTCGTCGGTCGCGACCGACGAATTGGCTGAGTCCAGAAACGACCATGCCTCGTAGAACAGTCTCATCTCCCTCATCTGGGTTTCAGAATACCCACAAAGTCCTGGCAACTCCTTCTGAAGTTGCTCGCTGATAACTTCAAGTGCATGGCTTCCCCATGCCTTTGTACGAGTGTGTTCACTGATATACTTGCCTATAGCAAAGTAAACGGCAAGCTGTATGCGTGTCACTCCTTTGGCTGCTTCATACTGTCCTTGAAGTATAGCGGATTTGATTGCCTTGACTGCAGGAGCGTATTGTAATATTACATCTGTCTTATCCATAATCTTCCTACAGTGTCTTTAGAAGTTCATCAATCTCTGTGCGTAACACACTCTGGCGAGCCACTATGCTGGCAATACGCTGATTCAGTTCGTCAATGTCCACTTCAACCGTTGTGTCTTCCTTTTCAACGTATGAAGAAACGGAGAGATTATATTTCTGAGCCTCAATCTCAGCAGTTGTTACGACCTTACTGAAGTAATCAATCTCAGACTTGTTATGTTGTGTCTCGTATATCTTCTCGATATTCTCATCACTCAACTTATTCTTGTTGCCTTCATGAACAAACTCATTGCTTGCATCGATGAAACATACTCGGTTGTCACTCTTGTTCTTCTTCAGAACAATGATACAAGTGGCGATAGACGTACCAAAGAATAGATTTTGGGGTAGTTGAATAACCGTATCTACATAGTTGTTGCTTACCAGATATTGGCGAATCTTCTGTTCGGCTGCACCACGATAGAGCACACCAGGGAACTCAATGATAGCAGCAGTTCCTTCGGTCGAGAGCCATGACAGCATGTGCATTGTGAACGCAAGGTCTGCCTTGCTGGCAGGTGCAAGCACACCAGCAGGAGAGAAACGAGGGTCATTGATAAGGGTTGGATCATTAGGACCATCCCAAGGTATAGAGTAAGGAGGGTTTGACACGATAGCATCAAATGGCTCTTCGTCTGAGTGACGAGGATTCTTCAGCGTGTCGCCCTGCTGAATGTCAAAATGATCATAGTTGNCATTNTGCAGGAACATATTCATACGACAAAGGNTGTATGTCTTCNGATTGATTTCCTNACCAAAGAAGCCGTCAATNACATTCGTCGTACCANGTANCTNCTTGAATTTNAAGNGTANCGAACCACTACCGCAAGCAGGGTCATAGACCTTATTGACAGACGTGCGACCGCTTGCAGCAATCTTTGCAAGCAAGTAACTAACCTCGGCAGGAGTATAAAACTCACCTCCCTTAGTTCCAGAATTAAGGGCATACATCTTGATAAGGTGCTCGTAGCAAATGCCGAACACATCAAGACCAGAGTCCTGATATTTTGCAAATTCGAGGTCACGAACACTCTCTAAGAGGGTTGTCAAGAGTTCGCAACGCTCGGCAACAGTTCCACCAAGACCAGGATCATTTGTATTGAAGTTGGCAAACAATCCTTTTACATCACTCTCACTGGCTGTACCGATGGCACTTTCCTCAAATGCTCGGAAGTTATTAGCAAGAGTCGTATTGAGTTCAGGATTGTTCTTTGCCTTATTCGCCACATTTATAAACAGATGCGATGGCAGGATGAAAAAGCCCTTGGCATTGATAATCTGCTCTCGGGCATTCTCTGCCATCTCATCAGGCATATTAACATAGTCAGGGGCAGGTACTCCTGCATCTTTCATCAGTTTGTTGCAGTAGTCGATGACATCCTCAGAGATAAAGCGGTAGAACAGGCTACCAAGCATGAAGTCCATGAACTGAACGGGTGACACCTTGCCACCATGTACAAGATTAGTTGCTGTCTTCCATATCAGACTGCCCAACTCATAGCGGAGTTCATCAGCTGTCATATTGGCATTTTATTTGTTTACATGGGTTGGTACTGAGAGTTCTCAGATATGATTCAAATGTTTGCTTTTTGTCTGTTTGCTATTTGTTGTCTATGACCGCATTCACCGTACCCCCCTTCTTGGTGTATGCACCTTTCACCTTGATGCCTTTCGATTTAGAACCTGTGTTCATCACGGCAATAGTACCTGCATGGATGGTGAGATTGCCATCCACCTTGATACCAGTGCATTTGTGTGGGTCATTGGCATCTTCGGGCAAAGTGCAGACTCCCCCCTTGGCATAAATCTTGATGTCGGTAGGTGCGTTGTCCTCACTGATGGTCATGTCGCCATCGGTCTGCATACCGCGTGAGCCCTTGCTCACGGCATTGATAAGGAAAGTGCCGCCACTGATGTCGATGCCGCCTTCCGCCTTGATGCCCTTCGCATCCTGATTGCCTTGCAGGGTGATGTTGAGCGTTCCGTCTTTCACGATGACGAACCCCGTGTTCTCTTCGTCTTCAATGATTTGGTCATTGTCGTCCGTCTTGTAGTCCACTTGAATACCNTCGTTCGCCGTGTTCTGGNCGATGGTGAGTNTNCCNCCACTCATTTGGNANTNCTGCCCTNCNTNGATGGCATCGTTAGCGGCTTTGAGAATGTTGATGGCTGTAACGCTTTTCTTCACTTGGAAATACTCCTTGGTGGCAATGGCGTGGTTGCAGTTGCCCGTCACATTGAGTGTGCCAGCCCCAGCCAGCTCTACGTGCCCCTTGGCATAGAAGCAGGCACGGTGAGTACCCCCAGCATAGTCGGCAAAGGTGTTGGTACTGCCGTTCTGCATGATGACATCAATGCGCTTGCCACACTGAATGTTGACAGCAGCCCCTGTGGTAGAGGTCAGGTTGACACCATTCAGCTGGAGCGTCATCTTGTAATTCTGAGTGATAGTGAGCGAACCGGCTGCGCTGCTTCCGCTCACCTTGTAGGTCACTTCGTTATACGTGTTCGAGTTGGTGATGACCACATCGGCGCTGTTGCCGCTGGTACACACCACTTCGTCAGCCAGTTCGTCGGGGATGGTGACAGTTGCGCCCGTCCCCGTGTAGGCGATGGTCACGTCGTAGCCCATCTGTGGCTTGGCGAAAGTGATGGAGTCGTAACCCTCTGTGAGGTCCACAGCCAGCCCATCCGTAATGGATAATGTGGTGTAGCGTCCATCCTTGCAGAGATAGACTTTCTGTGCCTGCATCAGTCCGCTGACGAGCAAGGCCAACATGGTTGTAAAGAGAATCTTGCGCATAGCTCTGTGTTATCTGATGAGTGTTTTCTTTCCGTCAATCACATACATACCCTTGGGCAGTTTCGACACGTCCATGTCGTTGCCCAACAAGCGTCCCGTCAAGTCATAGACTTGGTGTTTCGTGCTGGCAGGAGTCGTGTCGTGTGTGTCTTGTATGCCGACAAGTCCCGATTCGGTGAAGAAGACAAGGCGTCGCACTACCGAGAGGCTGACNGTCNTGGTTGTGCCGTCGGTCATGGTGACCANCATGTTGCCATCCTCGAAAGTCACTTTCTTCAGTTTCTGCACTGCTTCAACTTTCACGTTCGTCTCGTTCTGTGTGGAGACATAGTACAGGTTGAAGTCCTCGGCAAAAAGATTCCATTGGCAACTGGCAATGAGGAGAAGTGTGAATAGCCGTTTCATGTGTGTTGTTTAGTTTGTTCTTAAAACTTGAATGAGTATCCNGCGNCGACCNGATGACCGNTTGGCNCATCGNCGTCATCNTCTGTNTGATNGCGGTAGAAGAGGGNGAATNTGTGCTGCTTGTTCAGCTTGATGTCGGTTCCTGCGGTGTATTTCCACTTGTTCGCTGTGTAGTTCAAACCGCAACCGTACTCCATTGATGCGTATGGGTCGAAAGGGCAGTGTCTGGTGTTATACTGCGTGGTAAAGCGCGACCGCAAGATGAAACGGTCCTTGGGGCGATAGTTCTTGGTCGAGGTCTTGTCCAAAGAGAGAACATTGTCATCGTCCAGCCGATACTTGTCGACGGTGGTTGAAGCCTTGCAGAAATGCGTATATTGCACGATTTCCTTCAGCGTGAAGTCCCATCGTTTGTTGGGCTGATAGTTGGCTGCCAAACTCAGGCTGCTGCGGTGGCGGTTGCGCCAGTATGCCGCTTTCTTGTTGTAGCCTTTATATACATCTACAAATCCCTGCTCCGTATAGCTCTGGTCGTATTTCGGTGTCGTCTCCGCGAGGTTGTTCACCCACAGATACTCCCACTTTGCGCCAGCTTTCACGTCGAAAGTGGCTGAATTGTAGAGCTTCATGCCCAATGCCGCACCCACCGTCCAACGGTCTATCTTGCGGGTGTCATCTTGTGTGCGGACTCCTCCTTCTACGGTGAAGTCCATCCCCCGTCTAATCTTCTTCTCGGCACTGAGCGAGAAGTCCAAACCGAAATCGTCACCTTGGGCGTGGAGTGCCAGCGTGTTGGAGAATGGCAGGATTGCCGTTGTCAGTAAGACCGTCAATAACCGTTTCATGTGTGTTGTCGCATTTTTATTCTCGGTTTAGTATTCCTGTCCCTTAGGTGTATTCCTTCGGCATTTTCTGCACGGTCTCGTCTTCCTCGTCCGTGTTGTAGTAGATTTTGATGAGTGCCATGTCCTTCAAGAAGTCGATGGAACCGATAGACACGCTGGTGATGTCCAGCCCGGTGCGTGCTTTCAGGTCCTCAATCAGTTCCTTGCGCATGGAAGGCTTGATGAGGTCAATCTTGTCGTACTTGATATACTTCGACGAGAGGCTCTTCACCAGCTTGTTCTGCTCGGCAATCCACACGCCCAGCACAAACACGGCGTCGGTCAGAATCAGCTCGCCCATGCTCGTCAGCAGCGGACCTGCAAACTCAGGGTGCTTCGGGCTGATGTCGGCCGCCCATGCCAAGCCGTTGATGGCTGAGAGCGAGATGATTAGGAACAGATACGTCATCTCGCGGATGGGCACCGACTCCGTTCTGTAGCGCATGATGCAGAAGATGGCGAACAAGCCCATGGCAATGCCAGTCTTGATTTTGGCATCGCCCATCAGGTGGATGAGCATGAAGATGCAGAAGCCCACCAGCACATAGGTGAAGAAGAAATCCCTGCGACGTGCCTTGGGGAAGTAAAACGCTCTCGCGATGAGAATGGTGAAGGCTGTGTTGATGACTAAGCGCATCAGAAGGTCAAGAATGCGGCAAGTGTCGCTTGACAGCACAGCAAAGAAATCGTTGATTGCATCCATAATGATATTGTGAATTAAATGGGATGGTTGATAAACGGCCGTCCGTTGATTTTTTCTAAAGCTCTCAGTTTGGGCTTGAAGTTGTTCTGTTTCAGTGCAGGGTCGGTCAGTGCCATGCCGATGCAGCACTTGGAGAAGCCCGTGGGGTGTACGTGGATGTCTCTGAGCAGGTTGCACACAGGCGAGAAGACGTTGCCGTCGCGTTTCAGCTCGATGATGACCAACTGGTCCGTCCCGTGGTCGTGGTTCGTCTCGAAGTTGTGGAACCCGATGTTGAAGTCAATCGTCAGTCGTTCCGTCTTGCCTTTGTTCACCAGCGTCACGCGGTCGAACCTGTTTCTCACCACGGCGTTCAGACGGTTCAGGTCCAGCCCCGTCTTCCGTTGCACCAGTTCGTGTGCGCCCTCCGTGTCTCGGAAGTTGTCCTGCGATGGCACTTCAATCCGCTTCTTCTTGGTGCGTGCGTGGTTGTTCTTGTTCTTGACCTCCAGAAAGGTCAGTTCGCTTGCCACATACGTCCTCACCCTCACCTTCATTCTGCGGGCACGCTTGTTGTGGTGCATCATGTACAGCAGATGTTCGTCGGTGTCGTAGTAGGTGGTGAGATACGGAATGATGCGCCGTTCCAGCGTCTCTTGTACATAGTATTTGTCTTGTACCAGTTTCAGCAACTGCACCAACTGCCCCTTGCTTGCCACGTATTTCGTGTCAAGCCTGTTCATGAGTCGGATTCCCGACATTTCTTCCAAGGTGATGGGGGACATGCTGTTTAGCAGTTCCCCGATAGCGAGGTCGGCATTGCCCATGCGGTTAGTAGGTATTCGGTTTGGGTCAGTGGCTATTGTTGCCTGTCTTGTTTCTGGGCTTCTCGAATGAGAATCGTGGCAAAGATAATGAAAAAAAAGAATCTTTGTGTCATGCCTCCTCAAAAAAAGTACATTTTCCGTCCTTTTCACGCTTTTCCCCGTCTGAAATGCCCTGTGCTCCGAGGAAAAGCCCTATCTTTGTGTCTCATACAGAAAAAAATGACAACAGACGAACGGTATATGCGCATGGCGCTGGACGAGGCGTGTGCGGCTTTGGCGCAGGATGAGATTCCTGTGGGTGCGGTGGTGGTGGCGAATGGTCAAGTGATAGGCCGTGGGCACAACCTGACGGAGACGCTGCGCGATGTGACGGCGCATGCGGAGATGCAGGCGATTACGGCGGCTGCGGAGACGTTGGGGGGGAAGTACCTGACGGGGTGCGCGCTCTATGTGACGGTGGAGCCGTGTGTGATGTGTGCCGGGGCGATAGGGTGGAGCCAGCTGGGGCGGCTTGTCTATGGGGCGAGCGACGAGAAGCGCGGTTTCAGACGGTATGCACCGAAGGCTCTGCACCCCAAGACGGTGGTGGTGGACGGTGTGCTCGAAGCGGAGTGTGCGCAGTTGATGAAGGATTTCTTTAAGCAGAAAAGGAATCGTTGAGTGAGCGTTGGAGGACGTGTGTGTCTTTCAACGCTTGTTTTTTCTTTGCCCTTTTGTATGGTTGGCGACGGCTGCGAAAAGCGGTCCGAAGAAGACCGCCTGATTGTGCCTCAAAATCGGAGTCCCCGACATCGGCAAGTCGGAGTCGGGGACATCGGTCGGTCGGAGTCGGGGACTCCGATTTTTGTGGTATGTAGGCGCCGTTGTGGTGGGGTGTCATCTTGGGGTGGCAAAGAGCGTCGTTGCTGTTATGGTGACTATATATAAATAATGTGTACCGCCACCAGCCGATGCCGTCTTTTCTTCACCTTTTCGTGGCGGTGCAGGGGTAAAAAAGCAAAATCGCTTGCTTGTTCGTGTGGATTGTTGTATCTTTGCAAATCTGAAACACTTTCTTTTACGCGAATGAAAAAAATCTTTACCTCAATTCTTGCGCTGGTGGCTGCAGTGGCTGCCAACGCTGCGACACACATCGTGATGGTGAAAACAACGCCCTATCAGACGGTGACGGGCTTTGGCGCCGCCTGTTGCGATGGGGCCATGTGTCCCTATGGCGATGACACGATGCCTGTCAAAATGCTTTATGGTCCTTCCTCGAAGATTGGACTCAACATCATGCGAATGGAGATTTCGCCTAACTTCATAGGCGATGTCGTCGTTTCGGAGTGGAACAACTACGACACGCCCTACGACTGGAAGGGCTCTTTGCCATCGGCCAAGATTGTCAAGCAGCGTGGCGGCATCGTCTTCGGCACACCTTGGTCTCCTCCTGGCGACTACAAGACGAACGGATCGGCTGAGGGCGGTAACACCGAGGATGAGAACGCTCAGCGCGGCGAGCTGCGCACCGACTGCTACGATAAGTTTTTCCCATGGCTCAACACGTTCCTGGACTATATGAAGAAGAATGGTGTCAATGTCGATGCTGTGTCTGTTCAGAACGAGCCTGACTGGTGGGTCAACTACTCGGGCTGTCTTTATTCGCCTCAGCAACAGCTCGCCCTCGTGAAGAACCATGCCGACAAGCTCGACAGGGAGACGTACAACGGCGTGCGACTTATCAGTGCCGAGCCGCTGGGATTCGACCCTTCGTATTCCAATGCGCTGCTGAACGACCCCGTGGCGCGTGAGCAAATCGACATCATAGCGGGCCACCTCTATGGACATCCGCCATTGGTTAACATGAAGAATGCCGCTGTCTTGGCTGCCAAGTATGGCAAGGAGGTGTGGATGACGGAGCACTCTGTGTCCGACTATCTGAAGGACCGCCTGCCCAACTGGTCGGAGCAGCTGGCGTTTGCCCGCGAACTGAACGAGTGCATGCTGGCTGGTTGCACGGGCTATATCTACTGGTACATGCGTGCCCACTGGGCGTTTGTGGGTACGGGCGAGACGCAATATGGTTCGGGCAATACGAAGAACACGTTCCTGCCCCGTGCATTCGTCATGTCGCATTTCTCCAAGAATGTCACTGGCTCCACTCGTCTGGACACCAAGGCCTCTTTCACCACCAGCACCGACTCTGACCTTGAGACTTCGGCGTATATCAAAGGCGACTCCATCATTGTCATGGCTATCAACTCTACCGCGACTGACCACAATCTGAGGATTAAGCTGCCTTACTATGTGAAGAGCGGAACCCATTGGCTGTCAACAGGCAATGAGACCAAGAATCTTTGTCAGAAGNTGCCCATCGAACTCGAAGATGCNGTGGAGGNGACCACNNTCAGCANGCCTGCCAANAGNCTGAACACNTNCATCCNCATGATAGACCGAGAGGTCACGCCCGTCAGCGGTGTCATGCAGGATGATGGTCCTAAGACTTACTACGACCTGCAAGGACGGAGGCTCAACAATCCTCGCGGTGTTTGTATCGAACGCAGTGCCGACGGTTTCTCTCGAAAGGTTTATGTCAAGTGATGATTGATATGGAGGGGGTTGCAACGATGCAACCCCCTTGTTGTGTCTTGATGGTTCGGCTGAATGCCGTCCCCGTGCAACATCGTGTGTGGCGGAACGAAAATTCACTTTTTTGTAAATTTGTGCTATTTCTCAACTTAAGTTTTCCTTTCTTCGTGCGTATATATAGTGTAGAAGACAGCAGACAGCATGGACAGAGCCACCTTTGAACAGACAGCCGCGCGGTTGCGTCCACTCATTCTCCGCATCGGGCGCAGCTTCTTCGGCTCGGTGGACGATGCTGAGGATGCGGCGCAGGAGACGCTGGTGTCGCTGTGGCACTACTGCGAGCGGCTGGACGTGGGGCGCAACGTGGAGGCACTGGCGTTGAGGGTGGCGAAGCACTGCTGCGTGAATTTGAAACGACGGCAGCACCTGCAAGTGGTGAAGGGCGAGGAGCATCTTCTGACCACGAACCCACAGCTGTCTCTTTCGCCCCACGAGGAGCTGGAGCGGCAGGAGGGCGTGAGTGCTTTCGACGAGGCGGTCGGTCTTCTGCAACCACGAGAACGCCAACTCTTCGAGATGCGGCAGCTGGAAGGGCTCTCCACAGAGGAGATTGCCCGACAGACAGGCATGGCGAAGGCTTCAGTGCAGAGCATGATAGCGATGGCGAGAAAGAAACTGTTTAACGAAATGAAAAGGAGGAAGGAACTATGACAACAAAGGCGGTCAACAAACTCATTGACAAGTATCTGGAGGGGATGACCTCTCCTGACGAAGAGCGTCGGCTTGCGTTGGAGGTCAATCGTCCCGATGCCCCTGCGGAGTGGAAGGTGGTGAGTGAGATGCTGGGCGACCTGACCTTGGGCGAGGCTCTCTATGAGGACACCTTGGCACGTCGTCGCCATCGCAGGGCAAGTCTCTGTGTAGGGTGGGTGGCTGCCGCCTGCGTCGCCTTTATGTTGGTGATGGGGTATGTTGAACAGCAGAAACTCCAACAGAAGGAGGCGGTGGAACTGGCACAGAACGTACTGACAGACGTGCCGACGGTGGTGAAGACGATTCCTGCAGAAGTGCAGCATGAGCCTGAACCCGCAGCGGTTGAAGTCGTGGCTCATGCGCCGAAAGTGAAGAAGAGGAAGCCGATTCCAGCCGAGCCTTCCTCGCCCGTTGTCGTGGAGGAGGAAGAAGANGTGACGGAAGAGCCGCCCNTGCAGCCAACCATCCAAGTGAGCGAGGCTGAACTGGCGCAGGTGGAGGAGAACTTCNNTCTATGGCAGCTCCGATGGNAGATTCTGAATGAGTCGANTGAGTTGGAAATCGCTACAGAGAAGTTGAACAGAGAGTATGCCAAGTATCAGGCAGAGAACAGGAACAACATTGAAATATAAAGAGTATATGAAAACAAGCAACATCCGCTGTGCTGTACTGGTTGTGGCGGCAGCATTGAGCCTGAACGTGGCGGCTCAGAAGAACGTGCTCAAGGCGTTCGAGAAGTTCAAAACATTGAAGGGGGTGACCATCACCAGTTCTACGAATGAGGGTGAAGGGGGTGCCAAGTCGTGGCGGTGCAATGTCACGGAGTTCAGAATGTGGAAGGGGGCTGGTGTCACCTCTAAGGAAGGGGCGCTGCAAGCTCTGCAAGATGCCTTCAAGAAGGACAGCCGCGGCAAAGGTGTGACCTACTTCGGTCAGATGAAGGGGCTTGGCAAGGATGCGTCTGAGGAGGAAAAGATGAAGTACAAGAAGATNACCGTGCGCTACAACGCTANGGATGCGCCCGTCGTGATANGCACGAATACCGACTATGACGTGCTGGTGTTGCGTNGCAAGTCGAAAAATGCANATTACCGCATTGTTGTGGCGATGGAGTGGCGACCAGACGAGCAGTATGGCTATGTCGGCACGTTCTATGAGATAGAGGGGCTGAACAGCTTGGTGAGCACTAACACCGTCTCTGCGGCTGACGACGAAAAGGGTGGGAATGCCCTCATGGCGCGGATGAACTTCTATCGAAGCAACTATACTGGTGAAGAGACGACTGAGAGCAACGCGCTCCTGTTGAATATGCTTGAGTATCTGTCCACCGTTGCCACTCATGCGACAGAACAAGAGAAAAAGGTGGCAAAGACGATGATGCAGGTGATGGGAACGGAGACTAATAGCGATATGCAGAAAGGCATTATTCTTCAATGTATGGATGTAGTGGAAAAACTGCCAACCAGCGTGCCAAAGGCAGAAGACGTTGTGATAGACAATGAGGTGGTCAACAGGATTCGTTCGTATCGTAGGGAATACGACAATGAAACATATTTTGTAGAAAGAGAAGCGATTATAAAGAGGATGAAGGAATATCTCGGCAAGCAAACATTGGATGCTGCCACGTTCCCTGCTGTGCATAAAGAACTGTATGACTGGCGCGAAGCCATACAATACTTTGTTCACCGTGATGCTCTCAGCAAATTGCGGGGCGAAATGGAGAAGAAATATGACGATGCGAAAAAATAGATNTGTTTATAGATGAATCCGCCCTCTTGTCTTTGTGGCAAGAGGGCGGATTCGTTTTCTATGTGNACAGATACCTGCGGATACTACGCTNGGGGGTCTTCTCAAACTCTTGTTCTCNCACCTCGATGGTAGCGATGTTGGCAAAGGGAGGCAAGAGCGAGTTGATGTGCCGCTTGTAGATGTCGAGCTGCTGCATGAGGGCCTTGCGGGTGAGTCCGTGGCGTTCCAGTGCAGGGTCGCTGACATAGACGAGGGCGACGAGCTTCTCGCCGCGCTGCACGACGACACTCTCCTCAAAGATGGTGTGGGTGACTATCACGTCTTCAATCTCTTCGGGATAGACGTTCTGTCCGTTAGCTCCGAGCAGCATGGTCTTCTTCCTGCCGCGGATGAAGATGTTGCCCTCTTTGTCGATGGTGCCGAGGTCGCCCGTGTGCAGCCAGCCCTCTTCGTCGATGGCTTCGAGCGTCTCCTGCTCGTTCTTGTAGTAGCCGAGCATGACGTTGGCGCCCTTGGCAAGGATTTCGCCCGGTGTATGCTGTGGGTCGGGCGAGTCGATGCGCACTTGCATGCGTGGCACGACCTTGCCGCAGGAGCCTTTGGCAAAGAGGCGCCAGTCTTCGTAGCCGAGGATGGGGCCGCATTCGGTCATGCCGTAGCCGACAGTGTAGGGGAAGTGTATCTGATGGAGGAAGTCCTCCACTTCCTTGTTGAAGGCGGCACCGCCGATGACGCACTCGTAGAAGTTTCCGCCCAGTGCGGCGTATAGCTTGTTGNGTATCTGCCGATAGACCACCTTGCNGANAATCGGGATGNCGGTGAGGGCGCGGATGTGGCGTGTGCGCAGGATNGGGANGATTTGCTTCTGTACAATCTTCTCCAAGATGAGCGGCACGACGACGACCACCACGGGGCGGATGTCGTTGAATGCCTTGATGACGATGTGGGGTGAGGGTGTCTTGGTGAGGAAGTGGACGTGGCAGCCGATGAGGAACTCGAAGAAGAAGTCGAAAGCGAAGCCGTACATGTGTGCCATCGGGAGGATAGCAAGCGTGCGGTCGCCCGGGCCGAAGTCGAGCACCTCGTCGGCGAAGTGCATGTTGGACCATACAGAGCGGTAGGGGAGCATCACTCCCTTGCTGCGGGCGGTGGAGCCGCTGGTGTAGCTGAGCAGGGCGAGGTCGTCGGGACGCTCGCGGAAGTACTGCATGTCGGCTGGCTGGNGGTCGGTGAATGCCGTNATGTCGATGGCAAGNGGCTCGCCGCGCANGGTAAAGTNGGCGATGTTGAGGATGCGCGCNTGCAAGTCCTTCGGCATACTTCTGTCCGCAGATGATGAGTTGGGCGTCGGAGTGGTGGTAGATGTTCTGAATCTGCTCGATGCTGAACTCCGAGAGGATGGGCACCACGACGGCTCCGTAGCTGAAGGCGGCATGGAATGCGATGGCCCAGTGGGCATGGTTCTTGTCGCACAAGGCTATCTTTTGCCCAGGTTCAATGCCCAGCTGACGGAACAGCTGGTGTAGCCGTGCTATCATCTTCGCCACGTCGCCGTAGGTGAAATCCTCGCCTGTGCCATAGTTGGTATAGGCGACGCGTGTCCAATACTTCTTGATGGCTTGTTCCATCATGTCCAAGACAGAAGTGTCGGTCGGTCTGAATAGTCTTGATTTTGCTTTAGCCAAAACGCTGCGTCTTTTTGTGGGTTCAGTCCATGTGGAACATTTCGGGCAGTGGGATGGACACGGGGCTGTTGTCAGGGTTGGTCTCCATGATGTCAGCCATGTACGCCCACCACTTCTGGCAAATCTCGGTGCCGCCCAAGTCTTGGCTGCCGCCCTCGCCCTCCAACTCTTGGTAGGCGAAGAGTGTGTTGGTGTCCTCGTCCAGATAGATGCTGTAGTTGCGCACGCCGCTCTCTGTCAGCAGTGCTTTCAGCTCTGGAAACAGGTTGGCATGGCGACGTTTGTACTCTTCCTTGCATCCTGGTTTCAGGAACATCTTGAATGCTTNTCTTTTCANCAGGTTCGTTGNGTTTNGGGGTGGTCGTGTAAGGTTAGAGAATNTNGAGGTCNCCGANGTCGGTGGGTTGCTGAGGCTTCTTGGCAGGTTTTGCCTGACGCATCATCAGTTTCTCATTCTTCCGCAGGTTGTTCTCGGCCTCCAGACGGGCAATGCGTGCTTCGAGCTTTTGGACGGTGAGTTCCAGACGCACAATGCGTGCCTCCAGGTTCTCGTCAATGCCGTCCTCCTCCTCAGACGGGGCTGCGGTCTTCGACTGGAGATATTCCTTCCCATTGAGGCTTGTTGGTTCGGGGCTTGGGCTTTCCTTGTCCTTGTGGTCGTTGACCGAGAGCCTTTCCGTCCGTCGGTCGTCCCTTCCGCTATTGGCGGACACTTCCGCACGGTCTTCCTCCTCATGCTGTGGATGGGCTGGGGCGATGGGCTTCTTTTTCTCTTCGATGACCACCACCTCGTTTTGCGGAACAGGCACTTCAAATCCATCCTCATCCTCTACCAGCACAATGCCACCTGAGCGGAACGCTGTGATTTTGCCTCCGCCCACGTCGTTTAAGAATCTTACTTGGTCACCTATGTTCATTGGGTTGTTGTTGTTTGTTGATGATGCAAATATAGGAAAAATGCCCGTAGAATGAAAGAAAACGCTGAACTTTGTGAGAAAAATCCTCTCTTGTGGCGTGCCCTCCGTTTCATTTCGTCCGCAGTCAATCGTGGTGACGCGCCTTGTCCGCCAGTCGGCTTGTGACGCTTCGGCGTGTGGCATGCTTCCACAGCCTCTAAATCGGAGTCCCCGACTCCGACCGACCGATGTCCCCGACATCGACCAATCGGAGTCAGGGACTCCGATTTTGTAGGGTTTTGTCTTTCCCTCAACAGGTCTATATTATATATAATGTGTATGTCGCTCTCGCGGTCGTCTGTACGGATTTTGCCGCGTATGGCAGAGGAATGGAAAGGCGCATGAAAAAGCGCGGTGTGGACTCTAAACGTGGCAGACACGGGCGGAGACGTGGCGTGGAACGGGCGTTGTGTGGTCGCAAAGGCAAAAAAATGCTCTAAAGTTTTGTGGTCTAATAATTTTGCCGTAATTTTGCCGACCGTTGGGAAAATCCCGACGATTTTGTTATATCATTTATCAACATTTTTCTAAAAAAGAATTGTAATGATTATTGTACCTGTAAAAGAAGGTGAGAACATTGAGAGAGCTCTCAAGAAGTTCAAGAGAAAGGCCGAAAAGACTGGCATTATCAAGGAGGTTCGCAGCCGCAAGCAGTTCAACAAGCCATCTGTTGTGAAGCGCGAGAAGATGCAGCACGCCATCTATGTGAACAAGCTCCATCAGGAAGAGGATTAACCCGATTCCGTGGTCTGAACTCCCGAGAAATCGGGAAAAAGAAGAAGATTAACAAAGTTTTCAGTCGAAAATTTTTGCTATTTCACAAAAATGCCATAAATTAGTCGCAGAAAACGATGAAACATGGAATTGTGGACTGATTCTTTCTTGGAATATCTGGTGGCGGAACGGAACTATTCGTCGGCAACCATCGAATCTTATGCGAAAGATTTGGCAATGTTCCAAGACTTCATGGAGGGGCTGAGTCCTGATGCCTCATGGGTGACCGTTCAGTCGGACGACGTGAGGGAGTGGGTGGTATACTTGCTGGATGAACAACGCCTCGCCGCCTCGTCGGTCAACCGGAAGCTGAGCGCACTGCGTACCTTCTACAGGTATCTGCGCAGAGTGGGACGTGTCAGCACGAACCCGATGGAGAAAGTGACAGCGCCTAAGAAACGAAAGGCCCTGCCGCATTTCGTGAGGGAGTCGGAAATGGACAGGTTGCTGGAACTGGCCAAGGAGGACAGAACATTCAAGGGTATCCGCGACAGGTTAATCCTGATGGTGTTCTATGAGACAGGAATCAGACGCGCGGAGTTGCTGGGCATGACGGATGCAAGCGTGGATTTGGTGACTCGGCAAATCAAAGTGACGGGAAAGCGTAACAAACAGCGCATTGTGCCGTTCGGCGAAGAACTGGAGAAGGAATTCGTGGCGTATGTGGCTGCTCGTGAAGAGTTGCAGGGTCCGATGCCTCCGACAGCGTTGTTCGTCAACGAGAATGGCACGGCGATGAATGAATCGCAGGTCTCAAACGTGGTGAAGAAACATCTTTCCATGGTGACAACCATCGAGAAGAAAAGCCCCCATGTACTGAGGCATTCGTTCGCCACGGCGATGCTGAACAACCACGCCGACTTGATGTCCATCCAAAAGCTGTTAGGACATGAAAGCGTCGCCACAACTGAAGTTTACACCCATGTGTCGTTCGAAGATTTGAAGAATGAGTATAAAAATGCGCATCCGCGCAGGTAATCATATTGTTCAACTTCTAAAAAACGCGTGACTATGGACATTAACATCAAGGCAATCAAATTCGACGCAACAGACAAGTTGCAGGAGTTCATTCAGAAGAAGGTGAATAAACTGGATAAGTTCTGCAATGATATAAGAAAGGTTGAGGTGTCATTGAAGGTCGTCAAGCCTGAGACAGCGATGAACAAGCAGGCAAGCCTGACTGTAGGGCTTCCTGGGACAGAATTGTTCGCCGAAAAGGTTTGCGACACGTTTGAAGAAGCAATCATGGAATCGCTCGCTGCTGTTGAAAAACAGCTGGGCAAATACAAGGAAAAACAGACGAACGATTAAAAAAAGTCTGTAAAAGTTTTGCATTTGAAAAATAATGCCTAAATTTGCAGCCGTTTCGCACGGACTCCTCTGTGCGAACGGTTTATAAGCCTCTTTAGCTCAGTTGGCCAGAGCACGTGATTTGTAATCTCGGGGTCGTTGGTTCGAATCCGACAAGAGGCTCAAAAGAAAAGGTTGGCGGTTCTGCACAAGCCCACCAACCCCAAAACTCAAAAAGAGAGACATATCGCTATATGCGTGAAAGGCTGTTATAGCTCAGTGGTAGAGCACTTCCTTGGTAAGGAAGAGGTCACGAGTTCAAATCTCGTTAACAGCTCTCTCTCGGTGACAAGGGAGTATAAAAACAATTAGTAACAACTCTAAAGAATATTTTTAGCTATGGCAAAAGAAACATTCGTCCGTACCAAACCACACGTTAACATCGGTACGATTGGTCACGTTGACCACGGTAAGACTACTCTTACTGCCGCTATCACTACAGTGCTCGCAAAGAAGGGTCTCTCTGAGGTGAAGTCTTTCGACCAGATTGACAACGCTCCAGAGGAGAAAGAGCGCGGTATCACTATCAACACTGCACACGTTGAGTATGAGACCGCAAACCGTCACTACGCTCACGTTGACTGTCCTGGACACGCCGACTATGTGAAGAACATGGTAACTGGTGCTGCTCAGATGGACGGTGCTATCATCGTGGTTGCTGCAACTGATGGTCCTATGCCTCAGACTCGTGAGCACATCCTGCTCGCTCGTCAGGTGAACGTGCCTCGTCTCGTTGTGTTCATGAACAAGTGTGACATGGTTGACGATGAGGAAATGCTTGAGCTCGTTGAGATGGATATGCAGGACCTTCTTTCTCAGTACGATTTCGAGGCTGAGACTCCAATCATCCGCGGTTCAGCTCTTGGTGCCCTCAACGGTGTTCCAGAGTGGGAAGAGAAGGTGATGGAGCTGATGGAGGCTTGCGACACTTGGATTCAGGAGCCTGTTCGTGACATCGATAAGCCTTTCTTGATGCCTGTTGAGGACGTGTTCTCAATCACGGGTCGTGGTACAGTGGCTACTGGTCGTATCGAGACTGGTGTTGTGAAGGTAGGTGACGAAGTTCAGCTCCTCGGTCTCGGTGAGGACAGAAAGTCAGTTGTTACTGGTGTCGAGATGTTCCGTAAGATTCTCGAAACTGGTGAGGCTGGTGATAACGTAGGTCTGCTCCTCCGTGGTATCGACAAGAAGGATGTGAAGCGCGGTATGGTGATTACTCACCCTGGAGTTATCACTCCTCACAAGGGCTTCAAGGCTTCTATCTACGTCCTCAAGAAGGAAGAAGGTGGTCGTCACACTCCATTCAAGAACCACTATCGTCCACAGTTCTACCTCCGCACAATGGACTGCACAGGTGAAATCTCTCTCCCAGAAGGAATTGAGATGGTTATGCCAGGTGACAACGTTGAGATTAAGGTTGAACTCATCTACCCAGTTGCTATCAACGTAGGTCTTCGCTTCGCTATCCGTGAGGGCGGTCGTACAGTTGGTTCTGGTCAGATTACAGAGGTTTTTGACTAATCTTCGGATTAACATTAACCACCAGATAATGGTGTCAAGCAACAAGAGCGTTGCTTGACACCTATCTACGGGAATAGCTCAGTTGGCAGAGCACTGGTCTCCAAAACCAGGTGTCGGGAGTTCGAGCCTCTCTTCCCGTGCTAATAGTGTAAGAATATGAATAGCATTATCACATATTGCAAAGAATCCTACGATGAACTTGTTCACAAGGTGACTTGGCCAACAAATAAGGAGTTGACCTCGCAGGCGGTACTTGTATTATCTGCTTCCATCATTATCGCCCTGCTGGTCTTCGTAGTAGATACTGCTTTCGAGGAGCTGATGAAGCTCGTATATTCACTCTTTAATTAGTAATGAGGAGAAATATGGCGGAATCAGATGTTAGAATTGATGAGAATACGGGTCTTAAGGTTTGGGCGAAAAAGCCTAAGGATACGCCTGCGCTGAGATGGTATGTCCTCAAAGCCATCAGTGGTAAAGAAACTTCTGTCAAGGAGTACATTCAACTTGACATGAAGAACCACGGTTACGAGGATAGAGTCGCTCAGGTTCTCATCCCTCAGGAGAACATTATCAAGGTGGGTGCTAACAACAAGCGCATACCTGCAAAGAGGAATCTTCTCCCTGGTTATGTTCTTGTAGAGGCTGCTCTCGATGGCGAAATCACGCACATGCTGCGCAACACTCCCAATGTACTTGGTTTCTTGGGCGGCACCGATAAACCTTCTCCTGTTCGTCAGGCAGAGGTGAATCGTATGCTCGGTCTTGGTGCAGAGGAAGAGTTGGAAGTGGCAGATACAATCGTCAATGTTGACTTCATGGTAGGTGAGTCTGTCAAGGTTAATGACGGTCCATTTACAGGTTTCGATGGCATCATTGAGGAAGTGAATGCTGACAAGCAGAAACTCAAAGTGTCGGTCAAGATTTTCGGAAGGGTAACACCGCTCGAATTAAGCTTTGTACAAGTTTCTAAGGAACTCGCTTGATGTTACGCAAGCGAATCCTTATTATCGTTCAATAATTAAATACAGATTAGAAAATGGCTAAAGAAGTTGCTGGATTAATCAAATTGCAGATTAAAGGCGGTGCAGCTAATCCATCTCCTCCAGTGGGACCAGCTCTTGGTTCTAAGGGAATCAACATCATGGATTTCTGTAAAGCATTCAACGCCAGAACTCAGGATAAGGCTGGTAAGGTACTTCCTGTTGTGATTACCTACTACGCTGATAAGTCGTATGATTTCGTAGTCAAGACTCCACCTGCTGCTATTCAGCTGATGGAAGTTGCCAAGGTGAAGAAGGGTTCTGCTGAACCTAACCGTAAGAAGGTGGCTGAGGTGACATGGGATCAGATTCGTGCTATCGCTGAGGACAAGATGCCTGATTTGAATTGCTTTACAATTGAGTCTGCCATGTCTATGATTGCAGGTACAGCAAGAAGTATGGGTATCACAGTTAAAGGAGAATTCCCTGGTAAATAATTAAAAATTCAATCAAATGAGTAAACTATCAAAGAATCAGAAAGCAGTTGCTGACAAGGTTGAAGCAGGGAAGGAATATACGCTTGCCGAGGCATCACAGCTGGTGAAGGATATTACTTTTACCAAGTTTGACGCTTCGCTTGACATTGACATCCGCTTGGGCGTTGACCCTCGTAAGGCGAACCAGATGGTTCGTGGTGTCGTTTCTCTCCCTAACGGTACTGGTAAGGAAGTTCGTGTCCTTGCACTCGTTACTTCTGACCAAGTTGCTGCTGCTACAGAAGCTGGTGCTGACTATGTAGGTCTTGAAGAGTATATTGACAAGATTAAGGGTGGCTGGACAGACATTGATGTCATCATCACTATGCCTTCATGCATGGGTAAGATTGGTGCTCTCGGTCGTGTTCTCGGTCCTCGTGGTCTGATGCCAAACCCTAAGAGCGGCACAGTGACTATGGATGTTGCTAAAGCTATTCGCGAGGTGAAGCAGGGTAAGATTGACTTCAAGGTGGATAAGAGCGGTATTGTTCACGCATCTATCGGCAAGGTTTCTTTCTCTGCCGAGAAGATTGAACAGAACGCACAGGAGTTCATCAATACGATTATCAAGTTGAAGCCTGCTGCAGCTAAGGGTACTTATATCAAGAGCATTTATCTTTCAAGTACTATGAGTAAGGGTGTCAAGGTTGACCCTAAGTCTGTTGAATAACTAATTTGAATCAGAATCATGAAGAAAGAAGATAAAGCTTTACTTATCGATAGTCTTGTTGAGAAACTCAACACCTATCCTCACTTCTACGTTGTAGATGTGACAGCTCTTGACTCTCAGACCACAAGTGACCTCCGTCGTGCTTGTTTCAAGAATGATATCAAACTTCAGGTTGTCAAGAACACCCTTTTCATCAAGGCTCTTGAGAAAGTGGGCAACGCTGACTTTGAGGCTTTGAAGCCAATCTTGAAGAATACGACTGGTGTCATGTTCTGTCAGGTGGCTAATCAGCCTGCAAAGTTGATTAAGTCATTCGGTAAAGATCATGGTGACATGCCTGCCTTGAAGGGTGCGTATGCAGAGGAGAGCGTTTATATTGGCGCAGATCAGCTGAGCACACTCGCATCTATCAAGAGCAAGAACGAACTCATCGCAGATGTGGTTGCCATGCTCGAAGGTCCTGTCAACAGCGTGCTTTCCGCTCTGGATGCAGGCACTACTATTCATGGTGTGCTTGACGCAATCGAGAAGAAGGGCGCATAAATCCTATCTTGGAGGAGTGGTTGCNGACTTCCCGTATTCTTGGTGATTCCGTAATGGAACACACCTTCAAAAACAAAATTAAAACAAAAATAATAATAACACATAAAAAACATTTAAGAANATGGCAGNTGTTAAAGCTATCGCTGAAGAGTNNNTTAANTTGACAGTGANAGAAGTAAGTGAACTTAAGACNATCCTNAAGGATGAGTACGGAATTGAGCCTGCTGCTGCAGCTGTTGCTGTCGCTGCTGGTCCTGCAGCCGAAGGTGGTGCTGCTGCTGAAGAGAAGACTTCATTCGACGTTGTTCTCAAGAGCGCAGGTGCTGCTAAGCTTCAGGTTGTAAAGGCTGCTAAGGAAGCTCTCGGTCTCGGTCTTAAGGAGGCTAAGGATCTTGTTGACGCTGCTCCTTGCAATGTAAAGGAAGGCGTTGATAAGGCTACTGCTGAAGCCGTTAAGGCAGCCCTTGAGGCAGCTGGCGCTGAGGTAGAGGTTAAATAATAAATGCACCTTAGAATACTTGGTTAAGAATCCTCAGGTTGAGGGTTCTTAACTTTTTTGTGTCTTTAGGGTAGTTTAGCCCTTTCTTCTAGATTTTCTAGTTATTCTAGGACGTCTAGATTTCTCAGTCTTACAATAATAGGAAAATCTGAATTAAATTCAAAATAGATAAAGATGTCTCAAATCATCAATAACCGAGTAAACTTTGCGACGGTAAAGAATCCGATGCCATATCCTGACTTCTTGGATGTTCAGCTCAAGTCGTTCAGGGATTTCTTGCAGTTGGATACGCCACCAGAGAAGCGTAAGAAAGATGGTCTTTATAAGGTGTTCGCAGAGAATTTCCCAATTGCCGACACTCGCAATAACTTTGTGCTTGAGTTCTTGGACTACTATATTGACGCTCCGCGCTATTCTATCGAAGAGTGTTTGGAACGAGGTCTTACATATAGCGTGCCTTTGAAGGCGAAGCTGAAGCTCTATTGCTCCGACCCTGATCATGAGGACTTTGATACTGTTATCCAAGATGTATTCTTGGGGTCAATTCCTTATATGACTGATAACGGAACGTTCGTCATCAATGGTGCCGAGCGTGTTGTCGTATCTCAGCTGCACCGTTCACCTGGTGTGTTCTTTGGATCAAGTGTGCATGCTAATGGTACGCCGCTTTTCTCTGCTCGTATCATTCCGTTTAAGGGTTCTTGGATTGAGTTCGCTACAGATATCAATAACGTGATGTATGCGTACATCGACCGTAAGAAGAAGTTGCCTGTAACGACGTTGCTTCGTGCTATTGGATTTGAGAACGATAAGGATATTCTTGACATCTTTAATCTGTCGGATGAGATTAAGGCGACGGAGGCTAATTTGAAGAAGGCTATTGGCAGAAAGTTGGCCGCACGTATTCTCCAGTCATGGAATGAGGACTTTGTGGATGAGGATACTGGTGAGGTTGTATCTATTGAGCGTAATGAAATCGTGGTGGATCGTGATAATGTTANNACGNAAGATGNNATTGAAAAGNTTCTGGATGCANNNNTTGANANCGNTNTCGTTCAGCNTGNNNATGCTAANNCTGCTGATTTCTCTATCATCNTNAACACNCTTCAGAAGNACCCNAGCAACTCTGAGAAGGAGGCTATCACATACGTTTATCGTCAGCTTCGCAATGCAGACCCTGCTGATGATGCTTCTGCGCGTGAAGTCATCAATGGTTTGTTCTTCTCTGACAAGCGTTATGATTTGGGTGATGTGGGTCGTTACCGCATCAATAGGAAGTTGAACCTTGCTATTGATCCTGATACCCGTGTCTTGACGAAGGAAGACATCATTGAGATTATCAAGTATCTTGTTGAGTTAGCTAACTCAAAAGCTGTGGTTGATGATATTGACCATCTTTCCAACCGTCGTGTGCGTACAGTTGGTGAGCAGCTCTCCAATCAGTTTGCCAGCGGTCTTGCACGTATGAGTCGTACTATCCGTGAGCGTATGAATGTGCGTGACAATGAGGTGTTCTCTCCAACGGATTTGATTAACGCGAAAACTATTTCCAGCGTCATCAATTCTTTCTTCGGAACAAATCCGTTGTCGCAGTTCATGGATCAGACGAATCCACTTGCCGAGGTGACTCACAAGCGTCGTCTGTCCGCTCTCGGTCCTGGCGGTCTTTCTCGTGAAAGAGCTGGTTTTGAGGTTCGTGACGTACACTATACGCACTATGGTCGACTCTGTCCTATTGAGTCTCCTGAAGGTCCAAACATCGGTTTGATTTCTTCTCTTTGTGTATATGCGAAGATTAACAACTTGGGCTTCATTGAGACGCCTTACCGTAAGGTGGTTGATGGTGTGGCAGACATCAATAACGACCACATTGTATATCTTTCGGCGGAAGAAGAGGAGAACAAGATTATTGGTCAAGGTAACGCTCCATTGAAGGATGATGGTCATTTTATCCGTAAGGTCGTTAAGTGTCGTCAGGATGCCGACTATCCAGTAGTTCCTCCTACCGAAGTTGACTACATGGACGTTGCTCCACAGCAGATTGCTTCTATTGCTGCTGCACTGATTCCATTCCTTGAGCATGACGATGCCCACCGCGCACTCATGGGTTCTAACATGATGCGTCAGGCTGTTCCATTGATTCGTACAGAAGCTCCTATCGTTGGTACTGGTATAGAAAAGCAGGTGTGTGAGGATTCACGTACCATGATTGTTGCAGAAGGTGATGGTGTGGTTGAATATGTTGATGCAACAACCATTCGTATTCTTTACAACCGTACAGAGGATGAAGAGTTTGTAAGCTTTGAGCCAGCACTTAAGGAGTATAAGATTTCCAAGTTCCGTCGTACAAACCAGAATATGACGATTGACCTCCGTCCTATTTGTGACCGTGGTCAGCATGTGAAGAAGGGCGACATCCTCACTGAGGGTTACGCAACTGAGGCTGGCGAGTTGGCATTGGGTCGTAACCTTCTTGTGGCATATATGCCTTGGAAGGGTTACAACTATGAGGATGCCATTGTGCTCAACGAGCGCGTGGTGCGTGAAGACCTCCTCACTTCTGTTCACGTTGATGAATACTCGCTTGAAGTACGTGAGACTAAGCGTGGTGTTGAGGAACTCACAGCCGATATTCCTAACGTCAGCGAAGATGCAACGAAGGACTTGGATGAGAACGGTATTGTCCGTGTGGGTGCTCGTATCGAACCAGGTGATATCCTCATTGGTAAGATTACGCCAAAGGGTGAGTCTGACCCAACACCTGAAGAGAAGCTGCTGCGTGCCATCTTCGGTGACAAGGCTGGTGATGTGAAGGATGCTTCTTTGAAGGCCACTCCTTCTCTCTCTGGTGTGGTTATTGACAAGAAACTCTTCTCTAAGGCTATCAAGACTCGCGCGTCAAAAGCTGAGGACAAGAAGATTTTGCCTAAGTACGACCAAGAGTATCAGGACAAGATGGATGGTCTGAAAGAAATCCTCATCGACAAGATTCTTGAGCTTACTGACGGCAAGTTGTCAAAGGGTGTGAAGGACTACATGGGTGCTGACATCATTCCTGTTGGTGCCAAGTTCATCGCTGGTGCTCTCCACAATATAGATTATACAGCAGTTCAGCTTACAGGTTGGACAGATGACGAGCATATCAATGATTTGATTCGTCAACTTGTCATCAACTACCTCAAGCAGTATAAGATTCTGGCTGCAGAACTGCATCGTAAGAAGTTTGCCCTCACCATCGGTGACGAACTTCCATCAGGTATCATCCAGATGGCCAAGGTATATATTGCAAAGAAGCGTAAGATTGGTGTCGGTGATAAGATGGCAGGTCGCCATGGTAACAAGGGTATCGTGTCAAAGGTTGTCCGTCAGGAAGACATGCCGTTCCTTGAAGATGGTACTCCTGTCGATATCGTGCTCAACCCGCTGGGTGTGCCTTCACGAATGAACATCGGTCAGATTTTCGAGACCGTTCTTGGTGCAGCAGGTAAGAAGTTGGGTGTGAAGTTTGCCACTCCAATCTTCGATGGTGCTCGTCTGGAAGACCTTTGCGAGTGGACCGATAAGGCTGGCTTGCCACGCTACGGACGTACCTTCCTCTACAATGGTGAGACGGGTCTTCGTTTCGACCAGCCAGCTACTGTCGGCGTGACCTACATGCTGAAACTCGGTCACATGGTTGAAGACAAGATGCACGCTCGTTCCATCGGNCCGTACTCTNTCATCACTCAGCAGNCACTTGGTGGTAAANCACAGTTCGGTGGTCAGCGTTTCGGAGAGANGGAGGNTTGGGCGCNTGAAGCTNTCGGCGCATCTCACGTCCTTCAGGAAATCCTTACTATAAAGTCAGATGATGTAAATGGCCGTAGCAAGGCTTATGAAGCAATCGTTAAGGGCGACCCAATGCCAACTCCTGGCATTCCTGAGTCTCTCAACGTGCTTCTCCACGAGCTTCGTGGTCTTGGTCTTAGCATCTCATTGGATTAATATAAAAAGACAACATACAACATGGCTTTTAAGAAAGAATCAAAAATCAAGAATAACTTCACCAAAATCACCATTAGTCTTGCTTCTCCTGAGGAAATCCTCGAGAACAGCTGTGGTGAGGTGCTGAAGCCCGAAACCATCAACTATCGCACCTACAAGCCAGAGCGTGACGGACTTTTCTGCGAGCGTATCTTTGGTCCTACCAAGGATTACGAATGCCATTGTGGCAAGTACAAGCGTATTCGCTATAAAGGTATTGTCTGCGACCGTTGTGGTGTGGAGGTGACAGAGAAAAAAGTACGCCGTGAGCGTACTGGTCACATCGCACTCGTTGTGCCTGTTGCTCACATTTGGTACTTCCGTTCGCTGCCTAACAAGATTGGTTATCTTTTGGGCATTCCAACCAAGAAGTTGGATGCAGTCATCTACTATGAGCGTTACATCATCATTCAGGCAGGTGCAGCCGAGGATGCAGAAAAGAACATCCTCAATGGTGAGCTTCTGTCAGAAGAAGAGTATTATGATGTGATTGACAATCTTGACCCCAATAATGAGCTGTTGCCCGACGATGACCCAGAAAAGTTCATCGCTATGATGGGTGCAGAGGCTGTTGAATACATGCTCAAGCGTCTTGACCTCGACCATCTTGCCAATGAGTTGCGTGCTGCAGCTGACAAAGATGGCTCTGTTCAGCGCAAGACCGAGGCACTCAAGCGTCTGCAGGTAGTGGAGTCATTCCGTGCCAGCAAGGGCAAGAGCCGTCCTGAGTGGATGATTATGCACAACATCCCCGTGACACCTCCAGACCTTCGTCCGCTCGTTCCTCTGGATGGTGGACGTTTCGCCACATCCGACCTCAACGACCTCTATCGTCGTGTCATTATCCGCAACAACCGTCTGAAGCGTCTCATTGAGATTAAGGCTCCTGATGTCATCCTCCGCAACGAGAAGCGTATGCTTCAGGAGGCAGTCGATTCTCTCTTCGACAACTCGCGCAAGAGCAGCGCAGTGAAGAGCGAGAGCAACCGTCCTTTGAAGTCTCTCTCCGATGCCCTTAAGGGTAAGCAAGGACGTTTCCGTCAGAACCTTCTCGGTAAGCGTGTTGACTACTCTGCACGTTCAGTTATCGTCGTTGGTCCTGAGNNGAACATGGGCGAGTGCGGTCTGCCCANGCTCATGGCTGCCGNATTGTNNNAGCCNTTCGTCATCCGCAAGCTCATTGAGCGTGGCATTGTGAAGACCGTGAAGTCCGCCAAGAAGATTGTTGACCGTCGCGACCCCGTTGTGTGGGACATCCTCGAATATGTGATGAAGGGTCATCCCGTGCTTCTCAACCGCGCACCAACCCTTCACCGTTTAGGTATTCAGGCATTCCAGCNTCGCATGATTGAGGGTAAGGCGATTCAGCTCCACCCACTCGCATGTACAGCGTTCNACGCCGATTTCGATGGTGACCAAATNGCTGTTCACNTCCCATTGTCCAACGAGGCAATCCNTGAGGCCCAGCTCNTCNTGCTGCAGTCACACAACATCCTTTCCCCTGCCAGTGGTNNGCCTATCACCGTTCCTTCACAGGACATGGTGCTTGGTCTTTACTACATCTCGAAGATTCGTCCAGGTGCAAAGGGTGAAGGCTTGACCTTCTATGGTCCAGAAGAAGCCATTATTGCATACAACGAAGGCAAGGTTGACGTTCACGCCCAAATCAAGTGCGTGGTGAAAGACGTTAGCGCAGAAGGCACTCCCATCAAGCATCTTGTTGAAACCACCGTTGGTCGTATCATCATCAACGACGTGATTCCAGAAGAAATCGGTTTCGTCAACGAAGTAATTGGCAAGAAGGCACTGAAGAAAGTCATCACTCGCGTCATTAAGGGCGTAGGTATGGCACGCGCTTGCGAATTCCTTGACGGTATCAAGAACCTGGGCTATCGTAAGGCCTACGAAGGCGGTCTTTCCTTCGTGCTTGACGATATCATCATCCCAGCCGAAAAAGAGCAGATTGTTCAGGATGGTCACGACACCGTTGACCAGATTACTATGAACTATCAGATGGGTCTTATCACCGACAAGGACCGTTACCAGCAAGTCGTAGAAACATGGACGAAGGTGAACGACTCTCTCAAGAAAACCCTCATGAAGCAGATGACCGAGGCCGACCAAGGCTTCAACGCCGTCTTCATGATGCTCGACTCTGGAGCCCGTGGTTCTGCCGACCAGATTTCTCAGCTCGCAGGTATGCGTGGTCTGATGGCAAAGCCTCAGAAAGCAGGTGCTTCCGACAATAACATCATCGAGAACCCAATCCTTTCCAACTTTAAGGAAGGTATGTCAGTGCTCGAATACTTCATCTCCACCCACGGTGCCCGTAAGGGTCTTGCCGACACCGCATTGAAGACTGCCGACGCAGGTTACTTGACTCGTCGTCTGGTTGACGTGTCTCACGATGTCATTATCAATGAGGAAGATTGTGGCACACTCCGTGGTCTGGTTTGTACAGCCCTCAAGGATGGCGACCGTGTGGTAGCCTCTTTGGCAGAGCGCATCCTTGGTCGCGTGTCTGTTCACGATATCATCAACCCGCAAAACAACGAACTCATTGTTGCCAGCGGTGAGGAAATCACCGACCGCTTGGCTGCTGAAATTGAAGCTGTTGGCATTGAGAGCGTCGAGATTCGTTCAGTCCTCACCTGCGAGAGCAAGAAGGGTGTCTGCATGAAGTGTTATGGTCGCAACCTCGCCACTCAGCGTATGGTGCAGAAGGGCGAAGCCGTCGGTGTCATTGCCGCACAAGCCATTGGTGAGCCTGGTACTCAGCTGACACTCCGTACCTTCCACGCTGGTGGTGTGGCAGGTAACGCAGCCGCCAATGCACAAATCAAGGCAAAGAACAATTCAAGGATTGAGATTGAAGAACTGCGTACAGTCGCTCGTCCTACAGCCGAACATCCTGATGGACAGGTAGTCGTAGGTCGTCTGGCCGAACTCCGTTTCGTTGATGTAAATACAGGCATCATTCTCTCATCCGTTCCAGTTCCATACGGTGCAAACCTCTATGCCAAGTCTGGCGACACCGTTGAGGCAGGTCAGGTGATTGCCGATTGGGACCCATTCAACTCTGTCATCGTCACCGAGTTCGATGGTGTGGCTGAGTTTGAAGGCGTGAAGGAAGGTCTTACCTACCGCGTTGATGTCGATGAAACCACAGGTCTTCGCGACCTCATCGTCACCGAAGCCAAGGACCGTGCCGCAGTGCCATACTGCCACATCCTTGACAAGAAGGGTGGTGATTTGCTCCGCACATACTCGTTCCCCATCAATGGTCACATTGTGGTGGAAGACGGTCAGAAGCTCAAGGCAGGTGACATCCTCGTCAAGATTCCACGTTCCGTTGCTAAGGCAGGCGATATCACGGGTGGTCTCCCACGTGTGACCGAGCTGTTCGAGGCCCGCAACCCATCCAACCCAGCTGTCGTTGCCGAAATCGACGGTGAGGTGACAATGGGCAAGGTGAAGCGTGGCAATCGCGAGATTATCCTCACCTCCAAGGTGGGTGATGTCCGCAAGTACCTCGTGCCGCTGTCCAAGCAGATTCTTGTACAGGAAAACGACTACGTGCGTGCTGGTACACCACTTTCCGATGGTGCTATCACGCCAGCCGACATCCTCGCCATCAAGGGTCCGACCGCAGTGCAGGAATACATCGTTAATCAGGTGCAGGACGTGTATCGTATGCAAGGTGTGTCCATCAACGACAAGCACTTCGAGATTATCGTTCGTCAGATGATGCGTAAGGTTCGCATCGAAGACGCTGGCGACACACGCTTCCTCGAAGAAGGCATCGTCGATAAGCTTGACTTCCTTGAGGAGAACGACCGCATCTGGGGCAAGAAGTTTGTCATCGACGCAGGTGACTCCGAGACGCTTGAGCCAGGTATGATTATCACAGCCCGCAAGTTGCGCGACGAGAACTCCATGCTGAAACGTCGTGACCTCAAGCTCGTGCAGACGCGCGATGCCATCCCTGCCACTTCGGTTCAGATTCTGCAAGGTATCACTCGTGCAGGTCTCGGCAGCAAGTCGTTCATGTCGTCCGCATCCTTCCAGGAGACCACCAAGGTGCTCAACGAGGCAGCCATTTGCGGCAAGAGCGACCCGCTCGAAGGCATGAAGGAGAACGTGATTTCCGGTCACCTCATCCCTGCTGGTACGGGTCTTCGCAACTTCGACAAGATTGTCGTTGGTGCAAAGGAGGACTTCCAAGCCGTAGAGCGTCGTCCATTCGATGCCGATATGGTCTTCTCTTCTTTCGACAACGAGTTCTAAACAATAAAACCTCAATTCATAGAAAGGGGGACGCAAGTTTTGCTTGCGTCCCCCTTTTTTTTGTTCTTGTTTCACAAGGTCGCTTGAGGTCGGTCATCCCAATGATGTACAATAATTGAGTCCAATAGTGAGCTCCAAAAAGCGACCTTATGGCAACAGAACCTGTTAATGAGTGTTAAAAATGATGGGTTTTGCNANAAANGCNGAATTACCCCCCCCCCATTCAAAGAGAAAACCGTATATTTGTGGCGTGAAACAATTTTATTATTCGAACATCAATTAAATCAATCAACAATGAAAACAAAACAAATTATGCGATTGATGTCCATGACATTGGTTGCGATTGTAAGTTTGGGATTCTTCTCATGCAGTAGCGATGACGATGACAATCAAGGCGGTAGCACGAGCCTTGAAACTCCCAAGTATGAATCTGTGAGTGCTTTGTATGAAGTCACAGGAAACAGTGGCATTGATATCAAATCGATAGAACTCACTGCGAGTGGCGACTATATCATCACAAAGAATCCATATAGTGGGTTTGCTGCCCCACGCAATGGTAAGAGTGTGGATAAAAAGAAAGGACTTTTCCACAAGGCATTGGCTACGCGTGCGGTTTCTGATTATGGCTGGATTATATGTGGAAAATATGAGAAAATAGATGATACCACTTTTGAACTCGAAAGATGGGGACGGATAAAGATTACTGGTAGTTCCGACCATGCGATGTCAATAGAGGTTACTCCTGTTGGCAGTAGTTCGTCCTATACAGTTCCTGTTGCAAAGAAAGAACAACATCCGAATAGCTCACTGACTGACAAACTCTGTCGTACTTGGTCTATTGGTAGCATGCGTATTACCATCTCTTTTGGAAATAGACAAATCTATAATAAGGAGTATAAGATGACAGAGCTTTCAAAGTTTAATGAGGATATGAAGAAATTGGAGCAGCAATATGGCTTTGATGATGACGAAGATGACGATTATTATGGTGATGACGAGGATGATGACGAGTTTTTCGACGGTATCGACAATTATCCAGAGAAGATTATTTTTACGAAATCAGGTACCTATATGGTTATGTATAGCCAAGAAGAACTTGCGATTTCTACTTGGCGCTGGCAGAATGAGAGCAAGGGCATATTGCATTATGCGTGGAACTACTATGATGATGAATATGCTGCGGGTGATGTGAACATTTCATTCCGAGGTAACCAGCTTGCGATAAAGGAATCACTAAGTGATGATGAGGACGGTGATGATGAAGAGGGAAGCATAGTCGCTACATATTATCTGGATGAAGTGAAGTAATCTTCTGTCCTATTGATGAGATGTTCAGGCTCAGCTATGTTTTTAATAGCTGAGCCTGTTCTTGTTGTGGAGCGTTGCTTTTTATTATTGATGTCAATAATTGGTGATGGTTTTTAGGCTTGGGAATAGTTTTTTTCTTGAAAAAAACTATTCCTGTTCTGTCGGTTTGTGTGTATTGGAAAGTTTGTTTATCTTTGTACGGAGAAATGGTAGGCTCTGTGCCTCGAGAGGGGAGTGAGTCAGACCCTGTTTGGGGTGTGACTCAGACCCTTGGAAGGGTGTGAGTCACACCTCAAATGGGGGTGAATATAAGGAAAATTGTATGTTGATAGTAAGAAAAGCTAAGAAGAAAATCGTGCGGCCAGATGGGCAGCACGAGGCGTGGGTGTATCAGTCGCCTGCGCTGCCTCTCGTCACGTTCGGAGAGGTGGTCAAAGAGTGTTCGGCATCGTGTGGCGAGAACCCCAGCAAAACGATGGGGGTGGTGACAGCCTTGATGGACCGGGTGTCGCATTATCTGAAGATGGGGCGCACGGTGCGCATTGATGGCATCGGCACGCTCAAGCCTGTCATCAATTCTGCTTCGGCTGCGACGGCGGAGGAGCTGGGCGAACCTACTATCGCCATCAAGGGCGTGAAGGTGCGTTTCTATCCCCACGGACCTTTGCTGGGGGCGATCGCGGAGAATGGCTATGAGTATCAGCCCGACTTGGATGACAAGTGAATGTTTGGCTGTGTGGCTGAAAAGTCGTACCTTTGCAGGCGGACAAGGACGTTCATAAAGGAACATTATGCAAGAGAGACATCAGAACCGCAAGCAGTATTTCTGCGAGTTGGCAAAGACATCGAAGGATTTTTACCTTGACTATCTGCGGCCCCACATCACGCTCACGCCTCAAACCCGTGTGCTGGAGATTGGCTGTGGCGAGGGAGGCAATCTGTTGCCTTTTGCGGAGATGGGTTGCGAGGTGAAGGGTGTTGACATGTGCGAGGGACGTATCGAGCAGGCGCGTGCCTTTTTCACTGAGTTTGGTCAGAAAGGCACTTTCGTGTGTGAGAACTTCATCGAGGCGGAGAAGCCGCAGGACGAGGCCGACAGGTTCGACTTGGTGCTGGTGCATGATGTGATTGAGCACATCGAACCTCCTTACAAGGAGACGTTCGTGGGCAATATCCGTCCGCTCCTCAAACGTGGCGGACTCGTGTTCTTCGGTTTCCCGGCTTGGCAGATGCCCTTTGGCGGTCATCAGCAGATTGGTCGCGGTTTTGCTTCAAAGACACCATTCATCCACATCCTGCCCGTGCCCCTGTATCGTGCGCTGCTCAAAGCCAGCGGTGAGGACGAGGGGTGCATCAAAGAACTTTTGAGCATCAAGCGTGCCCAGATGTCCATCGAGGGTTTTGAGCGGGTGTGCAGGGAGACAGGATTCTCTATCATGAGCAGGAAGTTTTGGTTCATCAACCCTCACTACAAACAGAAGTTCAACCTGACTCCCATCGTGTTGAACCCGTTGCTGGGCAAGATTCCCTATTTCCGCAACTATTATACCACCTCGGCATTCTATCTGCTTCAAGACAAAATGGCTATGTAAAGTGAAAAATAAAGGATATGTTAATCAAAAAAATGTCAGATAGCAATGGTTGTCTGACATTTTTTGATTAACTTTGTGGGCGATACGAAGACAGTCATCAGCTACACTCGTCAGTTGGGATTGTAAAGAGAATCAGTTCACAGAAACGGATTTGTAAATCATTTTTAGTCAACAAAGGAAAACGTGTAAAGAAAATCGGTTGAGCGTCACCTAACATATTTAACCACGCACTATATGCTTTCATCCTCCAATCAAGGGGCGGAACGCGTATAGCTTATTTGTATTTAAACTATTAGCCCCCACAAACAACTATGAGACAAATGAAAAAGATCGTTTTGACCCTCTTAAGTCTGCTCTCACTGACTCTCTCAATGTCAGCAGCAGTGGATGGGAAATTTCAATTTACATATCCCCAAAAAGAGCAACTTCCTTATAACTTGGGTTACCAGTATTCAGTGTATGACCTTAAAGAATCAGATATAGAAGGTTGGAGAGTGATGTATCTTAATGAGTCAGTCACCTTAACCTATCATATCACGTCAGAGGAGGATAAGACTGTAGAGGTCGTATTCGACCCGTCCTATCTGGAATTGAAAGATATCGTCATCCCTGGAACAGTAATCGATCCGGATACGAAAACGGAATATACCGTGACAGCCATTGGCAAGATGGCTTTTGACGACTGCCCGGAAATTCGGTCGGTGATCATGTGCGACTCCATTACCCGAATCGAGGATTATGCCTTCAATATGTGTGAAAATAAAGTGCTTCATAAGATTGGCTATGTAAAATTCTCAAAGAACCTGACTCATATCGGCGACTATGCTTTCAAAAATTGCCATAATCTCACTACTGGTCATTATACCGAGGGAAATCAATGGCCGTTATTTGCTACAGACTTCGTTACAAATGTTGATTATCCAATTTATGGATATGGAGGAAGACAGTCGGGACTGGAAAATTATCTGTTACTCCCAGCCGCCGTGGAGCATATCGGCAAACACGCTTTCGAAGGGTGCTACTTCATAAACATCGAAAAAGAGAAAAACAAGAGGGAATATGGACTGTCAAAGGTCAAAATACCAAATCCGAGCTGCGTTATTGACGACTACGCTTTCGCTGGTTGCCAATTTTTGGAATTGATTACTATAGGCGAAGAATTGACTTCCAGTGGTCTCACATATTCGAGGCCGAACACAGATAAAAAGGGCCGCATAGGGGATTTTGCGTTTGCCAACTGCAATCTGATGAGATTGGATATTCCTGCATCTATAGAGAGTATTGGGGAAAATGCCTTCATCNATTGTTTCCANAGAAGCAGGGAACATACACCACGATNCAATGAGGGAAGGGTTTATTTAGATAATTTGCAATGGTTCTATCCAAAATCATTATTTGACAACTATNATAGTTNGTGGGCAAATTGGAATAATGGATCCTTTCCCCTTAATCGAACAGAGCGGACCAATGCATATTTGGACGAATGGCATACCAACACTGTGACAATCCATAGCGCAAAGACAAATATAGGAATCAACGCCTTTGCAAACAATCCGCAACTTGAAAGAGTCATTATAGACGGTGAAGCCGGTGAAATGGGTCACGCAACATTCAAGAATTGCAGCAATCTCAAGAAGGTTAATCTTCCGAAAGATTTGACTAAGGTCATCAGCAGCATGTTTATGAATTGTACTGCCTTGGATACAATCTCTATTCCGGATAATGTAACCGAAATAGGAGATTCTGCTTTTTATGGGTGCAAAAACTTATCAATCATTGAGTTGCCGTCCAAACTAAAGAAAGTGAATCCTTACACTTTCTATGAGTGTAATTGGCTTAGCCTTACCGACCTTCCCGATGATGTAAGCTCTATCGGGAATCATGCCTTCTACGGCTGCGCGAACATTACTTCATTCAACATCCCCAGCAGTGTAACAAGTATTGGGGACTATGCTTTTGCTGGATGTTACAGACATGAAGGAATACGAGTAGGTGATGTCTATAGGAAATTTTATGGTTTGACTCAGGTCACAATCGGCGACGGTGTTACATCGATTGGTGCGCATGCCTTCGATGGCTGCCGCCATCTTGGGCAGATAGAATTGGGGGAGAACGTAACAACAATCGGTGATTATGCCTTCCAAAATTGTATGAGCTGTCCGGTAGATAACTGTGATGTTGTCAATAGTGAGGTGACCCTTCCCAATTCCCTTACCACTATGGGTATCGGTGCTTTCCAAGGATGCTCCCACCTGCCGAGTATCGACCTCGGCAAGGATATGACCGAACTGCCCGATTTCGCGTTTGCCTACTGCTCAGATCTTTCATCAATCGGGAAAATTGAAAACATAACATTTGCAAACGATAATGCCTTCATAGGGTGTTACAGTCATGAAGATCTTGACTCTCTTCGCGATAGTCGAGATTGATTAATAATAGAATAATGAATCTTATAAAAATATGACCAGCCGGAGGTTATCTCTGCCCTCACCAATAT
>WFMB01000132.1 GCA_009177185.1 Bacteroidales bacterium | reverse complement strand
AACTCATCATCTTCAGGAGCAAGATACTTGTCAAAGATTGGCTGAATGAAAGGCTCTACGCGCATTTCCATATAGGCCTCGTCAGAACGGCTATTTCTTGTTTTAGCTCTTTTGTATGATATAATGCCATTCTTATAGTTTGACTTTTTCAGAGCATAAAGGTCAGCTGTATTCATGCCTCCAAGACAGAGTACCAGTTTGGCCACATCACGTCCAAGTTCTGGAAGTGATGAAATCATCTTCGTCTGGGGAAGGGGGCGATTGAAAAACTCTCTACAGGCTTCTGCGCTGATTGCGATTTGCATAGATTTTTCGCTACTCGGAATCTGAACTTTGAGCCAAGGATTGAATTTGATGCGAATGATGCCACGTTCTTCATCATTAAGCTCGACGAGCGCAGCCTTGAAGATTTGGCGAACACAAACCGGGTACATTTCTTTTGCGCGACGCTTTTGCTCCAGATCTTTTATCCATCTCTTGAGTACAGATGATGTTAGATAGGAGAACATAATTTGGTTTGACCCGATGAATCTCTCCAGATGTGCTACCGCAAGTTTGTAATTCTTTGCAGTGCGTTCATGACCAGTATTGATCATTCGATTGATATGAAGCTTCGCATACTGGCTGAAACTTGCATCGGATTGTTCCGTCGTGAGAAAGCTCACAACTTCTTTTGCTGTCCAAGCAGAAGTGTTCTGCATATTGAGTCGTGAGACATAATCCGAGATAAGATTAGTACAATATTTGAGGACCTCGTTATCTCGAATATCTTTTGTCTTTGATACAGATTTAGGTGAAACTATCTTGTCAGTCTTGATGTACCCAATCTGTCTGTTTTGGATTACCCGTATATAGACTGGGTAGAATCCATCTGAGCGTTGCTTTTGAACGCAGGGTTTTAGAGTTGCCATACTGTTTTCTCCTAATATTTGATTAATGTTTGATGCCTATCGGCTTTTTTTATTAATCAGGGAGTTACAACACTGATTTCACTCTAAACATCGCTCTAAACATGCTCTAAACATGGGGTCCGAAAACTCTAAACATTCTCTAAACATTTGCGTTTATTCTGCTCAGAAAATGGCTCAGAATGAGCGGAGGGGTCAAGAGTAAATTAGGCCGTAACCTCTGTTTTCCAGAGCATTACGACCTAATTCTATTATGATCAAGTACTAAACTTTAGTCCTCTATCGCTGCCTGCGCCGCTGCCAAACGTGCGATTGGCACACGGAATGGAGAGCAAGATGCGTAGTTCATACCAATCTTAGCACAGAACTTCACGGATGATGGTTCGCCACCATGCTCACCACAGATACCTGTGCGCATGCCTGGACGAACAGCACGACCTTTCTCTACAGCCATCTTGATGAGCTGACCAACACCCTTCTGGTCGAGTACCTGGAATGGGTCAACCTTCAGAATCTTCTTCTCCAGATATACTGGGAGGAACGAAGCAATATCGTCACGAGAGTAGCCGAAGGTCATCTGAGTGAGGTCGTTCGTACCGAATGAGAAGTATTCTGCCTCAGTGGCGATGCGGTCGGCTGTGAGGGCGGCACGTGGAATCTCAATCATTGTACCAATCTCGAATGGAATCTCAATGCCTTCTTCTGCGAAGACTTCCTTTGCCACCTTCTGAATGATTTCCTTCTGCTGCTTCAACTCGTAGAGGATACCGATGAGTGGCACCATGATTTCAGGATGTGGGTCGAAGCCTTCCTTCTTCAGCTGGCAAGCAGCACCGAGGATGGCGCGTGTCTGCATAGCTGTGATTTCGGGGAATGTGATGCCAAGACGGCAACCACGGTGACCAAGCATTGGGTTGTTCTCAGCGAGAGAAGATACACGCTGCTGGATAACCTTCACATCTACGCCCATCTCTTCTGCCATCACCTGCTGACCCTTCAAATCGTGTGGAACGAACTCATGAAGTGGTGGGTCAAGCAAACGGATGTTCACGTGGAGACCATCCATGGCTTTGAGGATGCCATAGAAGTCGGACTTCTGATATGGCAACAACTTGGCAAGAGCCTTTTCGCGACCTTCTACCGTATCGGAGAGAATCATCTCACGCATAGCGATAATCTTCTGGTCGTCGAAGAACATGTGTTCAGTACGAGTCAAGCCTATACCCTTGGCACCGAATGCACGAGCTACTTCTGCGTCGTGTGGTGTATCTGCATTTGTGCGAACCTGCAACTTGGTGTATTTGTCGCAAAGGTCCATGAGTGCCTTGAAGTCGCCACTAAGTTCGGCTGCCTTTGTCTTAATCTCGCCAGCATAAACCTGACCGGTCGTACCGTTCAGAGAGATGAAATCGCCCTCCTTGTAAGTAACGCCTTCGATTTCAACTGTCTTAGACTTGTAGTCAACATTGATTGCACCTGCACCAGACACGCAGCACTTACCCATACCACGAGCCACCACAGCAGCATGAGAAGTCATACCACCACGAGCGGTGAGGATACCTTCGGCCGATGCCATACCTGCGAGGTCTTCAGGTGAAGTCTCGATACGAACCATGATGACTTTATGACCATTAGAGTGCCACTCCTGAGCGTCGTCAGCGTGGAACACAATCTGACCACATGCAGCACCGGGCGATGCAGGAAGACCTTGAGTGATAACCTTTGCCTTCTTCAAGGCATCCTTGTCGAACACTGGGTGCAAGAGTTCGTCGAGCTTCTGAGGTTCACAACGGAGAATGGCAGTCTTCTCGTCGATGAGACCTTCACGAACAAGGTCCATGGCAATCTTCACCATAGCCGTACCTGTACGCTTGCCATTACGTGTCTGGAGAAACCAAAGCTTGCCTTCCTGCACGGTGAACTCCATATCCTGCATATCCTTGTAGTGCTTCTCCAGCTTATCCTGAATGTCGTTCAGTTCTGCATAGAGGGCTGGCATAGCCTCTTCCATAGAAGGATACTTGGCTGCACGCTCTGCCTCGGAGATACCTGCACGTTCTGCCCAACGCTGTGAGCCAATCTTAGTAATCTGCTGTGGTGTGCGGATACCAGCCACCACGTCCTCACCCTGTGCATTGATAAGGTACTCACCGTTGAAGAGGTTCTCACCGTTACCAGCGTCGCGAGAGAAGCAAACACCTGTGGCGGAAGTGTCGCCCATGTTGCCGAACACCATTGCCATTACAGAAACGGCTGTACCCCACTCGTCTGGAATACCTTCCATTTTGCGATAGAGGATTGCGCGCTCGTTCATCCAGCTGCGGAACACGGCACAAATAGCACCCCAAAGCTGAACGATTGGGTCGGCTGGGAAGTCCTGACCTGTGCGCTCCTTAATAGCTTTCTTGAAGAGTTCAACGAGCTTTTTCAAAGACTCTACAGACAAATCCTTGTCAAGGGTCACACCCTGCTCTTTCTTCACCTTCTCGATAATCTCCTCGAATGGGTCGATATCCTCCTTGTTCACAGGCTTGAGACCCATCACCACGTCACCATACATCTGCACGAAACGACGGTATGAGTCATAAACGAAATGTGGGTTATTGGTCTTTTGAACCATGCCTTCGGCCACTTCGTCGTTCAAACCGAGGTTGAGGATGGTGTCCATCATACCTGGCATGGAAGCACGGGCACCTGAACGAACAGATACAAGCAGTGGGTTATTCACGTCGCCAAACTTGCAGTTCATGAGTTTCTCAACATGAGCCACAGCTGCGTTCACCTCATCCTGCAGAAGCTCCTTGATTTTCTCCTCGCCCACTTCATAATACTCATTACAGCAATCTGTCGTGATTGTGAAGCCCGGAGGCACAGGCACACCAATGAGGTTCATTTCGGCAAGGTTAGCACCCTTGCCTCCGAGAGCCTCGCGCATCTGCGCATTACCTTCTGCTTGTCCATTACCGAAGGTGTAAACTCTTTTCTGAGCCATAACTTTTCTTTGTTTTGTTAATTATTTAAGGTTGCAAAAATATAATCTTTTCATGTGTATCAGAAGCCCCACTATTTCTCACGAAGCAGGACACTCTGTCGCTTTCTTTGCAAATATATACGTTTTCGCCCAAGTCAACAAAATTTTTCTTGTTTTTTTCTCATTCAGAGCCGTTATTTGCCTGTCAGCTTGCGAAACAGCTCCTTGTTGAGCAGCGCAATACGTTGGTTTCGGCTCAGGTTTTCCTGTATAAGCACCTCTGTCTTGNTATACAAGCTGCGTATGNTTTCNGCGATAAAACTCTGTACACGTTCCTNCACATNGGGGATGCCTTCCTCTTGTGGAGACAGGCACAACAGCCCATTGGGTACAAGTTCCACACGGATGGTCTTGCCCGTCTGCATGGGGTCGCCATCAAAATGAGCCACACCGTTGGAAGAACGATGGATGGTAAGGTTCTGACACTGGAATGTCTTAATACGAGAGTTTTGGTCGAGCGTGCCATTGAAGAGCTGAATGGCTATATGAGGAGCTTCGATGGCTGTAAAGGGTTCAAGAATGGTTACGTCCATGATACCATCACGCACAGATGCGGAAGGAGCGATGTAGGCGTTGTTACCATACTGTGAAGCGTTGGCACACGAAATGAGGAAAGCTTTGCACGTCTCATGCACTTCTTTCCCGTCACGCAGATTCTCCATTTCCACCTGATAAGTCTCTGGATGATAGTTCAAACTGCTTTTCAAGATGTTTTCCAAATAGGCAACAGGNCNTCGTTTNCCCNACTNTGCAAAGCGTNGGGAGATGAAAGCATCAAANCCTNCACCGCAAGTACAGAAAANCGGACGACCATTCACCACACCGTAATCCATCGCATGCACCAATCCACGATTGATAACCTTGATGGCACTGAGTGGGTCAGTCGGGATGCGCAGATGACGTGCCAAACCATTCCCTGACCCAGAGGGGATGATGGCCAATGCCGTCTGCGTGTGTACCAATCCGCCTGCCACCTCGTTCACCGTACCATCGCCTCCGATGGCACATACAACATCCACCCCTCGCCGTGCAGCTTCTTTTGCCAATTCAGTGGCATGCCCCACCCGCATTGTCTGTACAATCGTGTAATCATCGTAGCGCCTCTTGTCAAGATACTCTTCAATCAGCTTGATGACGAATCTCTTGCCCGAAGTACCTGAAATAGGGTTAACAATAAACTGTATCGTTTTCTTCTCTGCCATATCTTCAGAACATGCCTTATGCGACTTTCACGACCTTGCTGCATTATATTATAATTATAATAATGTGTAACAATGACGCGTGCAACAGCGTTTTCCTTTTTCTTTTTATTACTGCAAAAGTACGACTTTTTTCATTTCAAAGCTTCAATACGCTCCATGTTTTTCATTGATATTTATTTTTTGTCAAAAAACGTAAGGAAGAAAAGTTCTTTTTTACTAACTTTGCACCGTTTTGGAGTCATGTATCGACTTAACATGAAAAAATAACAACAAAATAGCATGTACTTTCAGTGTGAGGTTCTGTGTCCTTTCATACAAATGTGTGACACGATTCCCTGTAGACACTGAAACGCACGATTTAATTATGGGTTTATTACAAGAAAGAATGCGTAAGTATAGAGAGCCGCAGAAATATATCAATGCGGGGGTCTATCCTTACTTTCGAGAGATTGACAGCCATCAAGACACAGAGGTCACTATGAGTGGCAAAAAAGTTCTCATGTTTGGTTCCAATTCATACATGGGCCTTACATACGACAAGCGCATCTGTCAGGCTGCTATCAAAGCTATTGAGAAATACGGCACGGGATGTGCAGGGTCACGTTTTCTGAACGGTACGCTCGACCTCCACATCCAGCTTGAAAGGGAATTGGCCGAATTTGTGGGCAAGGATGAAGCACTGGTATATTCCACGGGCTTCACGGTTAATTCGGGTGTTGTATCTTGCCTCACAGGTCGCAACGACTACATCATCGGAGATGACCGCGACCATGCCTCCATCGTGGACGGACGGCGACTTTCATTCTCGCAATTCTTCCACTACAAGCACAACGACATGGAAGACCTCGAGCACCAGCTCATGCGTTGCGACCCCGATTCCCTGAAACTGATTGTAATTGACGGCCTCTTCTCGATGGAGGGCGACTTGGCAAAACTGCCTGAAATCATTGCACTGAAGAAAAAGTATAACGCCACGGTGATGGTGGACGAAGCGCATGGCTTGGGTGTGTTTGGCAGACAAGGGCGTGGCGTTTGTGACCATTTCGGCTTGACCGACGATGTGGACCTCATCATGGGTACATTCTCCAAGAGCCTCGCTTCCATCGGTGGTTTCATCGCTTCCGACAGCGACACCATCAATTGGCTTCGTCACAACAGCCGCACCTACATCTTCAGTGCCAGCAACACGCCTGCCGCGACGGCTGCCGCATTGGAGGCGCTGCACATCCTGCAAGCAGAACCTGAGCGTCAGGAAAACCTCTGGAAAATCACCAAGTACGCTCTCGAACAATTCAAACAGGCGAATTTCGAGATTGGCGACACGGAAAGCCCTATCATTCCGCTTTATGTGCGCGATGCCTTCAAGACATTCCAAGTGACCAAGATGGCGTTCGACAAAGGCGTGTTCGTCAATTCAGTCGTTCCACCTGCGTGCGCACCTCAGGACACACTTATCCGCGTGGCACTCATGGCTACCCACACAAAGGAACAGGTTGACCGCTGCGTGTCCATCCTCGTCGATGTATTCAAGGAGCTGGGGCTGCTGAAATAACACAATTAAAAACAAACGAAAGAATTGAAGAATTGAAGTTGCCAAGCGAGGATGTGTGTGTACATCACGTTAGCAAAGCGTCAATTCTTCAATTCTGCTTTCTTCAATTCTAAAATATGCTGACACTCAAACTCATAACCGAGGAGACCGAGCGAGTGATTAAGGGTCTCGAAAAGAAGCACTTTCCCGAAGCGAAAGCCGCTGTGGAAAAGGCTATTGCCATCGACAAGCTGCGCCGTGAAGCACAGACAAAGCTGGATGCCATCCTTGCCGAGAGCAAAAAATATGCCGCTCAGATTGGGCAACTGATGAAGGCCGGCAAGAAAGACGAGGCCGAAGCCGCAAAGGCGGAAGTGACAAAGCTCAAAGCCTGTGCTGCAGAACTTGAAACAGCAAAGACCAATGCAGAGCAGGAACTCACAGCACACCTCTGTACAATTCCCAATATCCCCTACGACGAGGTGCCCGAAGGTTCCTGTGCAGAAGACAACGTGGTAGTGAAATCTTCCCTGCGTGAATGCAAGGCCGACGACACCGTGGGCAACTGGGACACCATCCCGTCGAACGGCAATGCCAAACTCCCCCACTGGGAACTTGCCAAGAAATACAACCTCATTGATTTCGACCTCGGTGTGAAAATCACAGGTGCGGGCTTCCCCGTCTATATCGGCAAGGGGGCACAGTTGCAACGTGCGCTTATCAACTTCTTCCTCGCCGAAGCCAGCAAGGCTGGATACACAGAAATCATGCCACCCACGGTGGTGAATGCAGCTTCGGGATACGGCACTGGGCAGCTGCCTGACAAGGAAGGTCAGATGTACCACTGCGAGCAGGATGACCTCTACTTAATCCCCACCGCCGAAGTGCCCGTGACGAACATCTACCGCGATGTCATCCTCGACGAGAAAGACCTCCCCATTAAGAACTGCGCTTACACCCAGTGTTTCCGTCGCGAAGCAGGTTCTTATGGCAAGGATGTGCGCGGCTTGAACCGTCTGCATGAGTTCTCCAAGATTGAGATTGTGCGCATCGACACGCCTGAACACTCCAAGGAAAGCCACAAGGAGATGCTCGACCATGTGGAGGGTCTCTTGAAGAAGCTCGAACTCCCCTATCGCATCCTCCGTCTTTGCGGTGGCGACCAGAGCTTCACTTCTGCCATCTGCTATGACTTTGAAGTATATAGCGAGGCACAGGGACGTTGGCTCGAAGTCTCTTCTGTCAGCAATTTCGACACCTATCAGGCAAACCGCCTCAAGTGCCGCTACCGCAATGCGGACAAGAAAGTGCAACTCTGCCACACACTCAACGGCTCTGCGCTCGCGCTTCCCCGTATCGTCGCCTCCATCTTGGAGGATAACCAGACACCCGACGGTATCCGCATCCCCAAGGCACTCGTGCCATACACGGGATTTGAGATGATTGATTGATTTGCCCCAAGGCAATCTTTATAAGAGGGAGTGGAAGCTGCGACAAGTGACTTCCATTCTTTTTATCCCCCTAACCTCTTCCAACCATCACGGCTCTGAGGGGTTCAAACACATTCCTCACCTCCCCCGTGCTACTCCATCCGCATTTCTCGCATTCGTTTTTCACACTCAACCTCCGTGTATCAGTCATGAACCTTTAACTACCCCCTGCATCGCATTTACCCTATACCTATCACCGAAGTTACCTTGTGCCCGTCATCGAAATTACGCCCGAGGCGTACCCCTGTCGCCTACCACCCCATCCTTTTTTGCCGCTGCAAAGGTACGGTGGCGGCACTGCGGTTCACGAATGTTTCACAAACAAAAATCATCTTCCCGTTTTTTCACACCTTCCTCCCTCTCCCTGCGCTACAGCGCTACACCGCTACAGTTCTCCCCAAGGCTATTCCGACCCCTAAAATACTCTTATATTTATATATAAATTTATATATAAATATAAAATTTACTTTTGACTTTTTCACCTCCATGTTTTGGAACTGTAGCGGTGTAGCGGAAACGTGATTGCACAGGTCACGCATAAACGATTTTAACCACATGATATTCAATCCTTTTGTGCCATTTTGACATTTTTATCGGGGAAAACACAAAAATCTATGAAAATCGTTTGTCCATCCAACTTTTTTTACTATATTTGCACTTAGCTCCAACTCGCATTGTCAAAAGAACGAACCCGAAGAAAAAATTGNGAAAGAAATGATGAAAAATGTTNTAACTTGTCTCCTCGCCATNTTNGGCTTGACATCCGCNNGCAGCCAGANNAACTACGAAGATGCAGATGTGAAAGAGTTTGCCGAACTGATTGCTGACCCCAATGTCGTCATCCTTGACGTGAGAACTGCCGAGGAATATGAAGAGGGGTATATCCACGGAGCCGTCAACATCGACCAATNNNCAGACNACTTTGTGCAGAAAACGANAGCCGCATTACCCATCAACANGACNATAGCGATTNATNGCCGAAGCNGTCGTCGCTCCGCCAATGCCGCCACCCTGCTGGCTGCCGNAGGCTATAAGTNCGTGAACNTCAANNGCGGCATCATANCTNGGAGCAATGCCAANATGCCGATTACAATAGGAAAGTAAGGTCATGGTACAGCAAGTAGAGATAACATTAAGCCCCAAGCCCAGAGGCTTTCATTTGGTGACAGACGAGCTGATGCGCCAACTGCCCAAGCTGCCCCAAACAGGCATCATCAGTATCTTCACGAAGCACACCAGTTGTGGGCTCAGCATCAATGAGAACTGCGACCCAGATGTGCGCACCGATATGGAAACCATCTTCAATCGTCTTGTCCCCGAGAACCAACCCTACTATGAGCACACGCTGGAGGGGGCAGACGACATGCCTGCCCATGCAAAGTCAACCTTGAGCGGTGTCAGCATCACCATC
>WFMB01000012.1 GCA_009177185.1 Bacteroidales bacterium | reverse complement strand
GAGAAGCGAGGGGTAAGGGGTGAGAGGAATGCCTGTGCATGAGGTATCCTCTCACCCCTTACCCCTCGCTTCTCACCACTCATTACTTATACTGCTTCTCCACCCATATCTCCACTGGCACTACCCCATCGCGGAGCATGCCCAACACTTCGGCTGCCTTGTTGCTCAAATCAACAAGGCGACCTTTGCTGAAAGGACCACGGTCTTTCACCACCACCTCCACCGTCTTGTTGTTCTTCTTGTTGACAATGCGCAGACGGGTGCCGAAAGGAAGTGTGCGATGGGCACAGAACAGGACGTTCTTGTCGTAGCGTTCGCCTGAAGCCATCATCCGCCCATGGGAACGGGCAGTATAATAAGTGGCTAATCCCGTCTCATGAAGCCGCCAACGAAGCGTATCGGCCCCCACCGAGACGGCTGGCGACATACTCCCCTGCGCCTGTGCTTGAACACGACACAACGGGACCGCCGCACCGAAAAGAAGGAACAATAGGCAAAGACCGTGACGATACATAGAAAAGAAATTTTAAGCAAGTTGATTTTGCAAAGGAAAGGAAAAAACGGCACTCTCACAACTTTTCACATAAAAAACTAAAAAAGTCATGCTTTTCTTTTGCAGAATCCAAATTATCTCGTACCTTTGCAATCGCAAAAGCGAAAGAAGGAAATTCTCCCTTGCAACGCTTTGTACTACATATCGCGGGGTGGAGCAGTTGGTAGCTCGCCAGGCTCATAACCTGGAGGTCGCATGTTCGAGTCCTGCCCCCGCAACTAAGACAATTGATGATTGGCAATTGACAATTGATATTGGCAAACGCAGCATTGCGAGCCACATAGGAGCTATCAATTCTCAATTGTCAATTTTCGATTATCAATTCAAAACTCCATCGTGCCGAAATGGTGGAATGGTAGACACGAGGGACTTAAAATCCCTTGGGCATTGCGCCCGTGCGGGTTCGAGCCCCGCTTTCGGTACTAAACGAGCCTTGTGAGTCAACGATTCACAAGGCCTATTGTTTCATCAAGCTCCAGCAGATGTTCTTAACCTGACTCAGCCAGAGGGAAAGCAAGCCAAAGGAGGAACGGCTCTAATGGACATTTAGCATACGCACAAAGAAAGAGCACCCTGTCGGCACGGAGCTGACAGGGCACTCTATATGCAGTTATATGCTTTTCTACAATTAGAACAGTTTGTTCGGATATACACCGTCGGCCACGAGCTGAGCAATGCGCTGCACAGTGGCTTCGCGGTCGGCAGCGTAAGTGACACCGAACCATACGGAAGTGGTGTCGAGCACTTCAACGGTGGCAGTACCGTCGTTGATGAGCTTATTGACCATCAGCGGAATGAAGAACTCAGCCTTGAGATTCTCCATGTTCTTGGGGTCAGAAAGGAACTCCTTGAAGTATTCTTCGCTGTACTGGAAGTAGTCGGGAGTGAAGCCCCACATGTTCATTGAGACAGGCACGTTCTCGTCGAGTGGCTGCCACTCGCCCTGCTCGTCCTTGTAGCAGATGGCATTGTCCTTGTCGGCCTGACGCATGATTTCGGTGCGCTCCACCACGTCGGTGAGGTGGCGGTTGTCGTCGTACATGCACACGCCACGAGCCACAGAACCGTTCTCAGACAGCGTGTTGCAGCAACGAAAGCCTACCATCGCATACTTGTTCTTGGAGCCTTCGGGCAGTTCGGAAAGGAACTTGCCGACAGACATGAAGGCATCGCGACCATAGAAGTCGTCGCAGTTGATAACAGCGAACGGCTCTTTGATAACGTCCTTGCCCATCAGCACGGCATGGTTGGTGCCCCAGGGCTTTACACGACCTTCGGGACAAGTGAAGCCTTCGGGCAAGCTGTCGATGCTCTGGAAACAGAGTTCGCAGGGCACTACACCTTCGTACTTAGAAAGTATCTGGGTACGGAACTGCTCTTCAAAGTCTTTGCGGATGACCCACACAATCTTGCCGAATCCAGCTTTCACTGCGTCGTAGATGGAGTAATCCATGATGGTTTCACCGTTTGGTCCAAGACCGTCAAGCTGCTTCAAGCCACCATAGCGGCTACCCATTCCCGCAGCAAGGAGGAATAATGTTGGTTTCATAGTTGGTTAGTTTAGTTTGTGTTATTCTATCACTACGCGTGTCCAGCCATGCGCGTCGGGTTCGATGCCATACTGGATGTTGCGCAGTTTGTTGTATAGTTTCTCTGAGATAGGACCAGGCTTGCCGTCCTTGGAGATTTGGAAAGTCTTCTTCTCCTCCAGATCGTCAATCTTGCCAATGGGCGAGATAACGGCTGCCGTTCCGCAGGCTCCTGCCTCCTCGAAGGTGGCAAGCTCATCCTCTGGAATCTGACGACGCTCCACCGTCAAGCCAAGGTCTTCTGCCAACTGCATGAGCGACTTGTTGGTGATAGATGGAAGGATAGACGTCGATTTTGGAGTCACGTAGGTGTTGTTCTTGATGCCAAAGAAGTTGGCTGCACCACACTCGTCCATGTACTTCTTTTCCTTTGCATCAAGGTAGAACTCGCAAGCGTAGCCGAGGTCGTGCGCCATCTGGTTGGCACGGAGTGATGCAGCATAATTGCCGCCCACCTTGTAGATACCAGTGCCGAGGGGCGCGGAACGGTCGTACTCGCGGATGATAACATAGTCGTTGCAGGAGAAGCCGCCCTTGAAGTAAGGACCTACGGGGGTGACGAAGATGACGAACAGGTATTCAGTGGAAGGGTGTACACCCACTTGTGCGCTGGTGCCGATGAGGAGCGGACGGATGTAAAGCGTAGCTCCTGTCTCGTAGGGGGGGATGAAACGCCCGTTCAGGCGCACCACTTTATCAACCATTTCATTGAACTTCTCGGTAGGAAGTTCAGGCATCAGAATGCCACGACAAGTACTCTGTAAACGCGCAGCGTTCTCGTCTGAACGGAACACACGCACCTTGCCATCAGGGCAACGGTAGGCTTNCNNNCCCTCGAATGCTTCCTGTCCGTAGTGCAGACAGGTGGCAGCCATGTGNAGGGGTATNGTTTCTTCAGAGCAAACTTCTATTTCGCCCCACTTGCCGTCACGGAAGTAACAGCGCACGTTGTAATCAGTTTTGTGATAGCCGAAACCAAGGTTCGACCAATCAATCTGTTCCATATCTTTCTGTTGTTTTTATGATTGTTTCTGTTTCTGCCACAAAGTTACGGCTTCCCTGTCAATAAAAAAAGCGTTTTACCCACTTTTTTTCTTTATGGGCAAAACGCTTGGCGAAAGAGTTCCTATTCCTTCTTCATATCTGCAATGACCAACTTGATTTCGGCATAGGTGTAATCGGGAGGAAGGAGGTTCTTCACATCGCTCAGGGTATAGGCCTTGTCAAAGGACTTGATGATGCCACGAATCATCTTCTGGTGTTGGCTGCTCACCAGTTCAGACACCTCCATGTCGCCTTTCTCAACAAAGTGGGCAAGGTGGTTCTCTATTGTGCCAACCGTCAATGAGCGTTCAGCAGCTATCTCCTTAATAGTCATTCCATCACGGAACAGTTTGTAGGTCATTGCCCTCGTATCCACCTTCTCCTTCTTGGGCTTTTCTTCTTTGGGGGCTTGGGCTTTGCGAGATTTCGTGCTTTTCTCTTTATTCTCTTCTACGGACACCTCGTCCAGCGCGGATTTCGCCTTGGCTGAGAGGTAATTGCGGATGGAGAAGCCTTGGTCGTGCAGACGGGAGAAAATACCCACTTTCAGTTTGTAGGAAAGCATGAAGGCATTGAGGGCGTTGTTGTATTGGGAGACCACCTGCTTGTTGTTGATAGGCACTTTGGTGCGTGACATCACAGCGTCGAATAGTTCGTGCAGTTTCCTTTCAAAATACGCCATCGCCGCTTTCAACCGCTCTTGCAACTTCTCGTCGTGAGCAAAAGCCGTGCCACTCTGCTGCATCAGAGAGGTGTATTGGTGCTGGAATCTTTGTGCCACCTCCACCACTTCGGTATCCAGCTTCGAGAGTGCCTTCTGCAACAAGGTCAACAACATTGGTGCGGACGCATAGAGATGTTCGTTCACCACGCGCATGAGGTATTCCGTATCCTTCTTCAACAGCAGGAAGTTGAAGAGTTCGTTGAGCAACGAATAATAATACTCCCACATCATTTGTGGCAGTTTTCCCTCTGTTTGCGGAGCTTCAAGCAGTTCACGGTCAATATAGGCATTGACCGACGCATCTGTGATGACCGACCCTGCCGACAACGGACGAGCCAGCACCATCCCTTCGAGGGTTCGGCAGCGGCTCAAAGCCACATACACTTGTCCGTGCGTGAACGAGTCGGTGATGTCCAGCACGGCGTGGTCGAACGTCAGACCTTGGCTCTTATGCACCGTTATCGCCCATGCCAATCTCAGGGGGTACTGCTTGAACGTACCATCCACTTCCTCACGGATTTCCTTCGTCTCCGTGTCTATCACAAATTTCGTGTTCTCCCACGTCAGCTGAGGCACATGAATCGTTCGGTTATCCTCCTTGCAGTGTACCACGATGAGCCGCTCGTCTGTCTCGTCATCCCAGATAAAGCCCTTCACCACACCTATCTTTCCGTTATAGTATTCTTTGCCAGGGTTTGGGTCATTCTTGATGAACATCACTTGTGCTCCCTCCTTCACCACTAAACGCTCATCGGCAGGATAACTGCTCTCAGGAAAATTCCTGTGAATCTCAGCAATGAAGGTCATTTCCTTTGTTTTCAAAGCAGCCAACTGTTGCTCGTTATACGTCTGTGCCATGCGGTTGTGCGTGGTCAGACGAATCCAATCCTCCTCTTTTGGAGGTGTGAACGCAGACACATATCGAGCATTCAGCCGCTGCAACACGGCATTATCAACCTGATGGCTACGAATCTTTCCCAATATATTGATGAAAGTCTCGTCCTGTTGTCGATAGATGTGTTTCAGCTCAATGGTCACATACGCCGTCTGCCGCAATGCCCTACTGCCAAAGAAATAAGGGGTGTCGTAGTAGGGAGCCAGCAACGCCCACTCCCGCTCTTGAGCCACAGGAGCCAACTGCTGCAAGTCGCCAATCAAGAGCAACTGCACCCCGCCGAAAGGTTTGTTCTTGTCTCGATACTTCCGCAATTCTTGGTCAACCGCATCCAGCACATCGCACCTCACCATTGAAATCTCGTCTATCACCAGCAAATCCAGCGTCCTGATGAGGTTCTTCTTGTCCTTGCTCATGCGGTAGTAGGTCTGCTTGTCCTTGAAAGTCATCCCTGGCACAATCGGTCCAAAAGACAACTGAAAGAACGAGTGGATTGTCTGTCCTTGTGCATTGATTGCCGCCACACCCGTAGGAGCCAGTACGACCATCCGCTTCGGTGTCCGCTCCCTCAGCGTGCGCAGAAACGTCGTCTTGCCTGTCCCAGCCTTACCTGTCAGAAACACCGACACGTTCGTGCTCGTCACAAACTTCCATGCCAAATCCATCTCGTGGTTCTGTACACTGCTGTTCTCTGCCACCTGCGAGGAGAACACATCCTCCATCGCCACACGCTCCATATAATCCATATTCCTTGACCTTTTAGCTTTCCGAGCACAAAGAAACACATTATCCATAAAAAAAACAACCAATCTTTAATCTTTTTCATACCTTTGCCCGTCCAACCCCTACAATCCAACCGAAATAGTAAACCAATGAGAAAGAATATCCTTGCAGCATTGGCACTCCTCTTCATGAGCGGAGTGAGCCAAGCAGAAGACATCATCATCCAATATAATGGCACCACCGCCAAAGTGAAACAAACCGTCAAGGACAGCGTGAACGTACAGGTGGATGGCTCGCACGTAANCATCCAANGTACNTATCGAGCACACAAGCTCACCGTCCTTATGAGTGGTAAGNGCGACGATGGACAACTCATCCTCAAGACCGACGGCAAGGCGAAAGTAAAACTGAAAGGGTTGAACCTGACCAGCCAAGAAGGTGCACCGTTGTGGTTGAAGAACAAGAAGAAAGTGGAGATAACAGCTGTAAAAGGCACAGACAACACTCTCACCGTCGCTGCCTGCAACGACACAGCCAACCATAAGGCTGCCGTCATCTGGGCAAAGGACAAAGTGAAGTTCTCTGGCACAGGTATCCTCAACGTGCTGGCAAAGGGTGACGGGTGCAAGGGCATCCGCTGCAAGGACGACATCACCATCGAAGAACTCACACTCAACGTGGAAACCACCGGCAACAATCTCGGAGAGAAAGCCCATCCTTTCGGAGGAGGCTTCGGAGGATTCCCGATGGGTGGGCACGGTGCTCCCGACCTGCAAGGCGACAGCATCTCGCATAGCAGATTCGGTGGCTTTGGAGGTCCTCCTGCTTTCAATCCCAACAACCTCTCAGAGGAGGACAAAGCACGATTTGAGGAGATGCGCAAAAACTTCGAGGAGATGATGAAGAACNGTGGTGGTTTCCCAATGGGCGGATTCGGTTCCCACCCTGAGGGGGACAGCATCGGTCGTCATGGCTTCCAAAGTTTCGGCCCTCCTCCGATGGGAGACGGCGGAGGCTTTGCCNAGCACNAATACAACGGCACTGCTAAAGGCATCAAGTNACAGGGGAAAGTCATCATGAACAGCGGTNATATCAGCATTACCANCTCGTCACCTGGTGCTGAGGGCATTGAAGGCAAGGAAGGCGTGGTACTGAACGGAGGTGATGTGAATGTGCTTGCCATCGACGATGCCATCAATGCCAATGCCGCCATCGAGTTCAACGGAGCTAAGGTTGTAGCTCGCAGCATCACAAACGATGCCGTCGATGCCAACCTCATTGATTTCTTTGCAGGTGGATTCGGAGGCTTCTTCGGTGGAGGCAATCATGAGCAGCCGAGCGACCCAGCCATCATCATCACAGGCGGTACCGTATATGCGTGGAGTCAGCAAGGCATGCCCGAGGAAGGACTCGACTGCGACTTTTCCCCTATCAAGATTACAGGTGGAACTGTTTTTTCCGTCGGGGCAGGCATGGGCGAAATGCCATCTGTACCCACTCAGGACACTGCCGTGCAACCCACAGCCCTCCTCATCGGCATCAACATTGTGAAGGACGAACCCATCCAACTCACCGACCACACAGGCAAGCTCATCGCCACCCTCACCGTCCCCTTCGACCTGCGTAACAGTTCCAGCATCATCACCTCGCCCAAGTTCCATGTGGGCGACACCTACACCATAAAGACCAGAGATNACGAAAAGACCTTCACACTGATTCAGAANTTCACCATAGTGAGATAGCATGAANAAACCANACNCCATACTGACCATCACGGGGTCNGACGGCACAGGCGGTTCGGGNGTGCAGGCAGACATCCGTTGCATCCATGCGTTAGGCGGCACTGCCACCTCTGCCATCACGTCCATTACCGTACAGAACACCTTGGGCATCCAGCAATTCTATGACCTGCCAGCCACCACTGTGCGCCAGCAGATTGAAGCCATCCTTAACGACTTACAGCCACAGGTCATCAAGATAGGTCTCCTCCGCCGTATTGAGGTGGTGGAGGTCGTGGCAGAACTGATGCGCAAATATCGCCCCAAGTACATTGTATATGCACCCGTCCGACAATCCACCCGAGGCGACCAACTGGTGAAGCCACAGGTTTTTGAAGCTATCCAGCAGCAACTCATCCCCCTATGCAGTGTCGTGTTAGAGCCATCCGACCTTCCATCAGGTAACCGAAAGCATGGACACGCCAACTTGCTCTCTGCCGCTTTGGCTTACTACCTGAGTTGTGGTGAGCGAGTCGATGAAGCGATGCTCCATGCTCGCACCTACCTCAGCCAACTGCCCCCTGGCTACACGGAAGACAACAGCCGTAGCGGTGAGCTATACAACCTGTTTCTCGACATGCTGGGCAGATTCTACCACCGTTACAGCGACGTGGCATTTTATGCTGAGCAGCTGGGAGTCAGCGCCCGCTATCTCGGACAAGTCACGCGCAGCATTGCCCAGCGTTCGCCCAAAGCAATGATTGACGAACGCATCACCGAGGAAATTACTCAACTGCTCACTACCAACAAACCTCTCAAAGAAATCGCCCAAATGCTTGGCTTCTCTTCCCAAGCCCATCTCTCACGATTCTTTAAGAAACAAAAAGGGCAAGCTCCCAGCGCTTTGCGACAGAAATAAGACCTTTTACCAAGCACTCCCCTATCCCAAATTGAGTTTTCGTTTATCAGAACGAGAACTTTACAACGTATTGTCCAAGGATTGTCCCTACTTTTGTGCCGATTTACAAACAGATTCAACACAAACGTATGGAAAACAACAGACAAGAACTGAACCGTAACTTGGCACAGATGCTCAAGGGCGGCGTGATTATGGACGTGACAACACCCGAACAGGCACGCATTGCCGAAGAAGCAGGTGCTTGCGCAGTGATGGCTTTGGAACGCATACCAGCCGACATACGCGCCGCTGGCGGTGTGTCACGCATGAGTGACCCAAAAATGATTCGTGGCATACAAGAAGCCGTCAGCATCCCCGTGATGGCGAAATGCCGTATCGGACACATAGCCGAGGCACAGATTCTGCAAGCCATCGAAATCGACTACATTGACGAGAGCGAAGTCCTCAGCCCTGCCGACAACGTGTATCACATTGATAAGACCCACTTCTCCGTTCCCTTCGTGTGCGGAGCCAAGAACCTGGGTGAAGCCCTGCGACGCATAGCCGAAGGAGCTACCATGATACGCACCAAGGGAGAGCCTGGTACAGGCGACGTGGTGCAGGCAGTCAGCCACATGCGCAAAATGCAAAGCGAGATTCGGCAACTCGTCTCCATGGCGGACGACGAGCTGTTTGAGGCAGCCAAACAACTACAATCCCCCTATGACCTCGTGCGCTATGTACACGAACACGGCAAATTACCCGTAGTAAACTTCGCCGCAGGAGGCGTGGCAACCCCTGCCGATGCCACACTGATGATGCAGTTAGGAGCGGAAGGCGTGTTCGTCGGCAGCGGCATCTTCAAGAGCGGTAATCCAGCAAAGCGCGCACAAGCCATCGTCAAGGCTGTGACCAACTATCAAGACGCAAACATACTGGCTCAACTGTCCGAAGACCTCGGCGAAGCCATGGTAGGCATCAACGAACAGGAAATAGCCCTGCTCATGGCAGAACGCGGAAAATGAAAGTAGCAGTGCTTGCCCTCCAAGGGGCTTTCGCGGAACATGAAAGCATGCTCCAGCGTTTGGGTACAGACACATTCCAAGTACGCCAGTTGTCCGACTGGCAACAGCACAAGGATGCGCTCGTCATTCCCGGCGGTGAATCCACTACCCAACTCAACCTGTTGGAAAGCCTGAACTTGCTCGTTCCCATCCGCAACGCCATCCATAAGGGATTGCCAGTCTTCGGCACCTGCGCTGGCATGATTCTCTTGGCTCGTCAGGAAGACGGGAAGCCCAGACAAGGATTCGGCACGATGGACATTGACGTAAGGCGCAACGCCTACGGGCGACAAATGGGCAGCTTCCACACCGTGCAGGCGGTCAACGGCATTGGCGACGACATCCCCATGACCTTCATCCGCGCCCCCTATGTCCACGGTCTGCTCTCGTCCGCCGCCGAAGTGTTAGNCCANGTCGATGNACACATTGTGGCTGTGCGGCAAAACCGCNAATTAGCCACAGCCTTCCATCCCGAACTGACCGACGACACACGGATGCACGAGTTCTTCCTGCGCATGGCGACNTCATGAGTTCAGGCACACAATCCCCAAGTACAACCGACATCATCCTCCTACCCATAACGAAGCATCCCCCAAAAAGCCCAGCTTTTTTGGGGGATGCTTCGTTATGGTACAAACACCTCTTTTCTGAATCATAACTTATTATTCAGTTCCTTCATAAGCCATGCCATATTCTCTCCGAGGTTGCGCATGTTCGCCATACCTTCCTCATCTTTCAGCACATCGCCGATGTCCTTGCCATACACCATGTTCCAATAAATGGAGCCGACGACTATCATCTCTTTGTTGAGCATAAAATGGTTCATTGTATCGACTGTTGCCATGCCACCGCCACGACGCACTGCGGAAACGGATGCGCCCACTTTACGGCGCAACATTCCAGGATTGGTGGCAACCACTACGCCACCACGTTCCAGAAAAGCTTTCATCTTTGCCGACACATCTGCCGAATAGACAGGAGAGCCCAAGATGATGCCGTCCGCTGCCACCATCCTACGGAACACGTCGCAAAAGCCATCGTTTCCGAACACGCAGTTGCCACGACCTTTGCAAGCGAAACAGCCACGACAAGGGTGCATATCGTAGTCAGCCAATTGAATCAACTCAGTATCAACACCTGCTTTGCTCAGTTCCTCAAAGATTTTGCCGATGACCAATGCTGTATTTCCGTCCTTACGGGCACTGCCATTTATTCCAACGACTTTCATGGCTTGTAGTTCCGCTTTATCTCATCAATAGACTGTCCTCCAATACCGAAATTTTCGTCGNGCAGTTCCTTGAGGGTGACTGTAAAGAATTGTTCTGGAATGTGTGTAATCTCAGAAGCTGTGGCAGTCAGCCGTTCAATCAGTTGCTTCTTCTGTTGGGCGGTCAGCNTGCCGCTCTCTATCNAAATGTAGGGCATATATTCCTTCTGTCTGTTCTTATGTACTCTTGTTAAACATTATTCCTTCATGATGTCCTGAAGCACCAGCCCAGCCAAAGTGAAGCCGAAGATTGCCGTGATGTGTGCCAGCGAGCCGTTCACCTGCGGCTTGTGGAACAACGCTGGAGACTCATGTTCGGTAGACGCTGCGCCCTGATTGGTCAGCAGTTCGTCGGAATAGACACATTGGAACTTGCGGCGAGGAAGGCTCTTCTCTCGCTTGAAGCGATTGCGCAACGCGCGTGCCAAGGGGTCGCCCTGCACTTTCCAGAACTCCGCCACACGGATGCGTGTGGGGTCGAGCTTCAAGGCAGCACCCATCGACGAGAAGAAACGTGCCTGTGTCATGCAGGCACTGCGAATCAGCAACGCCTTGTCTTTGAGCGAATCAATGGCATCAATGATGTAATCAAACTCCTCCAAACGAAAGTCCTCAACGGTCTCTTCGCAGAACACACCTTCGCACGCTGTAACCTCAGCTAACGGGTTAATGGAGTGGAGACGCTCTTTCAGCGCCTCCACTTTCACCTGCCCAANCGTCTGCGTCGTCGCCATCAACTGGCGGTTGATGTTGGTGACGCTCACTCGGTCGGCATCCACTATCGTGAGATACATCACACCGCTGCGCACCAAACTCTCGGCGCACCATGAGCCGACACCGCCCACGCCGAAAAGAATCACTCGCTTGTGGGCAATACGCTCCATCGCATCCCTGCCCAACAGGCGTTCAGCGCGGGAGAGAAAAGGTTGCATCATTTGCCGCTGCGTTCAAAATCGTCGAGTTTCTTCAGATAATAGGNGCGNAGGNCGTCCCACTGATNGNAAGGGTACTGGNCGGTTGAGNTAGGAAGGGTGGCTTCCTTCTCGTTGAGGAGTGCCTTGACAAGGATGGGTGCGGAGGACTTGGCGTTCTTGGGACGATAGAAGACGAGCTGGATGTTGCACGCCATCGGATAGATGCGGAAGTTGACCCACTGCTCATCGAGACGGTCGAGGTCTTCTACCTGACGACCACAGCTGTCAAGCTCCATGAGGCACGCGAGAGGCATAACGCACACCTCGTGACCAAATCGGAGAGTGGCACCGTTCTTGTAAGAGGTAGAGGCAAATACGGTGTCGGTGGTCTCTATCATGTTACGCAGCAGATTGGCTTGGCTGAACTGCATGATGGCACCCGTTTGAGGTGCTGCGCCATAGCCAAGATACCAGTCGATGTTCCATGCTTTCCACAGGTCGTAGCACTCTTCGGGAGTGAAGAGATTCCAGAGGTCCTCGCCAAAGGAGTGGCTCTGCATATTAGTGACCACATAGAACACGGAGCGCATGAACGAGCGTGGACGGAAGTCCTCGTCGTTCCAGAAACTATCGTCGGTGAAGAGTGCGCGGCAGAAGCGTTCGGGATGGGTGAGCTTGCGATTGTACTGGCTCACGATGCGACCGCGGTCACGGCTGGCGTCTCTGAGACGCTGGCTCCAATTCGCGTTGAGATACCACTGGAACGCCTCGCTCACGTCGTTGTGCATCCGAAGCTGGGGGTTGAATGCCGTAATTTCTTCACACTCAGCCGTCATGCTGAGGATGCAGCGGATGACCACCGTGCTGCGGGCATCGACCTGCGCGTCCTTGCCACCGAAAATCTCGGGGAAGTGTTCTGTCATGCGCTTGCCAATGCCGTGGTGCTGCTGTTCGCCAATGTCTGAAAGGTCTCCCAAACGATTTCTGGTGGATGGATAGAAGCGTTCCATCTTTTCCAGTGCCTCCTTGCCCAACGGAGTGAGCACGCCCTTGTCGGCAGCACTGCGCAGGGTGCGGATGATGCCCGAATAGTCGCCATCGCCAAGCAACCAGCGTGAGCCGTGACGACCATAGTGAGACATGTAGAAAGGGGTGTAGCCCTTCGGGGCCTTGGTGAGCGGCTGGGTGGGAGCCTGATAGGCCATGTGGTTTGAAGCCGACTTGAGGATGTCGGCATAGATTTCTTCTTTGGCGGTCTGCGCTGAGGTTCCCAGCACTGCCACCAAAAGGCTGGTCAGNAAAAAGATTCTTTTCATANTCAGATAAANNNTTGATGAATAATCAATGNTGAANGTCTCTCAGCATGNCTGATGACGGCTNCAANAGAAGGTGGAAGGCTTCTTCATGCGTCGTATCAAGGATGTTTCCCTAAATCCTTATANGCATTTTGCAGGATTTGTGGCGTGAGCTTGAAGTNTCGGTTGACGGGGCGACCCTCATNCGCCAGCGAATGGGAGAACAGCCAATCGTAAGTCTGTGACAAATAGAAGATGCGTGCAGGACGACCGTGGTCAATGCCTGGCATACGCGTGTAAATCAAGCGCGAGTCGTCGCCAGTCTTCTTGATGGCAGCCACCACCTTGTCCGATGCAGAAATGGGCACTGCCCTGTCGGCTGTCCCGTGGACAATCCACATGGGCATACGTGCCAAGCCGCTCACATCCTTCACCGTGGCACCGCCACACAATGCCATTCCTGCTGCCACACGGTCGGGATAAGTGGCACAGAAATCCATCGTGCCGTATCCGCCGAGACTCATGCCCAAACAATAGATACGGTTGCTGTCCACATTGAAATGCTTCTCGGCCCACTCTACCAGCTTCATAATCTTGGCTGGCTGCCACGAGCCGCCAGGATTCTGCGGAGCGAGAATATAGCAGTCAATGACACGCCCACGTTTCAGCGCCTCTATCGGACCATAACGCTTCACCTTCTGCAAATCGTGACCACAAAGGCTGGCTCCGTGGAGGAAAATCAGCAACGGACGGCGTTCCACAGGATGTTCCTCCGAATGCTGTTTCTTGGCGTGCTTGCCCTCCTCCACCTCGTCAACTGGACGGTAGAACCAGAAGTTGTAGCTCCCTGCTACCTCATTTTTATAGGCCTTGCTGGTATCTTGAGCATACGACAACACTCCGCACCACAAGAACAGCACCATTGCCCAAAGTCGTATCATAGATTGCGCGTTTATCAGTTTAATATGCAAAGTAACACAATTCTCACGACAAAACAAACCATTTTCCGCAATTTCGACACAAATTGTCAACCGCCAACCATCAATGCCCCTGTTCGGGACAGAAAGTGAATGAATGGAGGACACGGAGGAACTCCGCTCCAAAAGCACTCGACCATCCCATTTACAGCCTCTCAGCACCACCCCCTAAAAAGCCCTCCCAAATCGGTGTCCCCGACTCCGACCAATCGATGTCGAGGACATCGGCAAGTCGGAGTCGGGGACATCGTTTTGGAGGCTATGGAAGCACGCTGGAACCCAAAGTACCAGACGGGGCATATCTGACCTTCCACACCAGAGTCCCCAAGAGGCATTCTCCTACCGAACCACGACATCAACACTCAACATGAAGGCAAAGGGCAAGGAGGAGAGGAGAAACAAAAAGAATCAGGGCTGACACGACAAATGCCGCATCAGCCCTGATAACTAAGATTTGATGATTTCAAATGTTCTGCTCACATGCCCACACAAAGGCACGAAGACCGAGCATGGGGTTATCTTCGTCGAGCGTTTTCAGACGACGGAGCAGGGGTTGAACTTTCTCATCCTCCATGATAGCGAGAATGGCACTATTCATAGATGGCCATGCGTGAGAACCAAGATGAGGTTCGCCTGTCTTAGAGCCTCGTCCGCCTGCTTGTTCAAATAAGGTGTAGCCTCTTACGTTGAAGTCATTGAGAGATTCGATGACGCTGTCCTGATGGGCTTGGTCGTATGCTATAAATACTGTCTTCATCTTTCTATATTACTTAAATTGTTCTTCTGCTTTATGCTCCTTCCAATAAGCGGCAAGTTCGCGCTGTGCCTTCAGCTTGCGACGCTGACGCTTCACACCTACCGAACCGAAGATGCAGAACATGGAGGGCACGTAGATGAGGGTAAGGAGCGTGGAAATGGTGAGACCGCCAATCACAGCGATACCGAGCGGACGCCACATCTCTGCACCGACACCGTGGCTGACTGCCATTGGCACCATGCCGAGAATGGTGGTGAGGGTGGTNATAAGGATGGGGCGCAGACGGGAACGGGCTGCCATCACAGAGGCACGGGTGAGTCCGATGCCACGTTCGCGCAGGAGCTGTGTGTAGTCAATGAGCACAATACCGTTCTTCACCACAATACCAATCAGCATGATGCCGCCAAGCATGGACATGATGTTGAGGTTAGTACCCGTGCATACAAGTGCCAAGATGACACCTGAGAAGGCGAAGGGCACAGAAAGGATAATGATGAAGGGGTATGTGAGAGACTCAAACTGGGCGGCCATCACGATAAACACGAGGATGATAATGAGCACACCGAGCGTACCGAGGTCGCGGTTAGAGTCTTGCTGGTCTTCGTATGAACCTGCCACCTGAACAGTGACACCGTTAGGGATGTTCATCTGGTCATAGAAGGACTCTCCCAACTCCACACCATCCGAGAGGGCGTAGCCATCGGCAAGCACGGCACTCACAGTGACAAGACGCTGACGGTCTTTACGCTCAATCGTGGGAGGAATGGCACTCTCCGACACTTTGGCGATGTCGCGGATGCGGATGTTCTGCCCCTTGGCGTTAGGGATGACCATATTCTCGATGTCCTCAACGGAACGACGAGCCGTGGGTTCGTAACGCACCTTGATGTCGTACTCTTCACCATCCTCACGATAGCGGCTCATGACCGAACCATAAATAAGAGTACGAACGGCAGAAGCGGCTGTCGAGAGACCCATACCCTCTTTCGCCAGCTTGTCGCGGTCGAAGTCAATGACGATTTCGGGCTGGAAATCAGAGCGTGAGATGTTCACCTGAGTAATCATGTCGCTGGCACGGAACTTCTCTGCCATCTGTTCAGCGACACTGCGCGTGTCGTCCATGTCGTAACCATAGATTTCAAACACGGCTGTAGATTGTCCACCCATGCCTCGTCCACCACTGTTACCACCAAGATTGACTTGATACTTGGCCAGTTCGGGAATCTGTTTGAGGTCAGCACGCATCTCGTCACAGATTTGCGCAAGACCTTTTTCACGCTGGTTGGAAGGCACCATCATGATGTTGAAGGAAATGATGTGAGTGCCATTGTCGGAGAGGGCTGCCCAAGTGTTGTCATCACCTGCCTGACCTACCGTGAAGTTACAAGAGGTCATATCGTCACCGTAACGCTCCTGCCACTTCTGGACAAGCAGTTTGGCAAGTGCCTCAGAGGTCTCCACACGAGTACCGATGGGCAACTGAAGGGTAACACCTACACNACCTGAGTCGTTGGAGGGGAAGAACTCACTCTTGANACCTNNCACCTTTGCTACGCNTATGCTGGCAAAGAANAGGACTGCGCTACCGACNNCAATAGTCCAACGATGACGCACAGCCCAGTTGATGCGCTTCTCATACCATGAGTCAAGCTTATCGAGCGACTTGGCGACAGGACCATAGATAGTCTTGAAGAGCTTGCTCTGCTTCTTCTGCAAGCGGAGCATCTGCGAGCAAAGCATCGGGGTGAACGAAAGTGCGCTGGTGGTGGAGATTGTCATGATGATACACATCATCCAACCCAACTGCTTGAAGAGCACACCCGACATACCCGTCACCATCGTAAGTGGGAAGAACACGGCAATCATGGTGAGCGTGGATGCTATCACGGAGATAGCCACCTCGTTAGTAGCATGAATCGCTGCCTGTTTGGGGTCAGAACCTCTCTCAATGTGGGTCGTGACGTTCTCGAGCACCACAATGGCATCATCGACGACGTTACCAATAGCGATTGAGAGGCAAGACAGAGATATCATATTGAAAGAACCGCCCGTACCATAGAGATAGATAAACGAAGCTATCAACGACATCGGGATGGTAATCACGATGATGGTCGTAGCGCGCCAACGACCCAAGAAGATGAACACGATGAGAGCCACGAATATCATAGCGTAAACGATGGTCTCTACCAGAGTGTCGATAGTGTTCAAAATGTTGTCAGAGGTGTTGACGATGATGCCAAGCTTCACATCAGAAGGCAGGTTCTTCTGCAAGGTGGGGAGCATTCCCATCACCTTATTAGAAATCTGCACGGAGTTAGCTCCGCTTTGTTTTTGCACAACAATCATTGCACCCTGCTTTCCGTTGGTGAAGGTCCTCTGCGCACGTTCCTCCACATTATCGACGATGCGAGCCACATCATGCAGATAGACGTTCACACCATTGTGAGAACCCACGATGACATCTCTCATCTGACGAGGATCATCAAACTCGCCTTCGACACGCACGGTGAAGGTCTGTGTACCCACATCAATAGTACCATTGGTGACGTTGATGTTCTCAGCGGAGATGGCGCTCGCAACCTGTGCTGGGCTAAGGTTATACGCCTCCATCTTCTGAGGGTTCAGATAAATGTTGATTTCACGCTGAGGAGCACCAGAAATGCTCACTGTGCCGACTCCATCGATACGAGCCAAGGGGTTTGCCACGTTGTCGTCAAGAATCTTGTACAATGCCTGCTGCGACTCTTCGGCCTGAACGGACAGCAACAAGATTGGAACCATGTCCGTCGAGAACTTGAACAAGATAGGCGTCTGCGCCTCGTCTGGAAGCGAGTTGGACACCATGTCCAGCTTGTCTCGCACATTGTTGGTCAAGACATCAATATCATAACCATACTCAAACTCCAGCGTGATGACAGATATGTTCTCACGACTATTGCTGGTCACGTGCTTGAGGTGCTCCACAGAATTGAGCACATTCTCCAAGGGACGCGTGACGTTGTTCTCGATATCCTCGGCACTCGCACCCGTGTAGTAGGTCATCACCATGATTGTGTTCGTATCGATATCTGGATAGAGGTCGATAGGCAACTTGATGGCCGAGAAGATACCAAATATAATCACTGCCAGAAAGCAGAGACTTGTCATAATCGGTCGTTTGACCGCTCCTTCGTATAGACTCATTTTCTTACTTGCTGATTACTTTACCACTTCTACTTCTCTACCATTGGCAAGACGGCTCTGGCCTGCGATAACCACGTCGTCACCTGGATTGACACCACTCAGAATCTCATAGTAGTAGCCGATGTGCTTACCAAGGCTCACCTTGTTGTAAGACACCTTGCCATCCTTATATACATATACATAACGGTCGCCAGCACCAATCTGCTTCACCAAAGCCTCGTCTGGCACCAGCACATGGTTCTTAGTGCCAAAGTTGACCGTGGCACGGGCAAACATGCCTGGACGTACTTTCTGGCTGGCGTTATCAATAGTCACTTCCACAGGGAAGGTGTGAGTAGCCTCATCCAGCGTAGGATAGATAATCGTCATCTTGCCGCCAAAAGTCTCACCCTCATAAGCATCAAGCTGAATATCAACAGGCATTCCCTTTGTGACCTGCTTGTAATACACCTCAGAAATGTTGACAATCACCTTAACGGGGTTCATCTGCTCGATGGTGAGCACAGGATTGCCCGCGTACATGTCGCCATCGTCGTAGTTGCGAGCTGTCACAATACCATTGATAGGCGAAACGAGCTGGGTGTTCTCGGTGAGCTGCTTCAGCTGAGTAGAATACACATCAAGCTGCAACTTNGCGTTGTCGTACTCAGCNTTGCTTGCACCACCCNCTCGATACNGCTGCTCCGTGCGGTTGAACTCCACTTTCTGATTCTCCAGCTGCAGCTTCAGCTGACGCAAGTTGCTGGCATCGAGCTGCACGAGCACCTGACCTTTGCGTACACGGTCACCGACCTCCACGTATATCTTCTCAATACGATAAGGAGTGTTAGGGGCGATGTTGTTCTTCACATCACTCTCCACCGNGGCGGTGTAGGTTTCCGTCTGNNGAACATCCTCNCTGGTCACCTNAGCAANTTTNACNTGTACTTTCTCCTGCTGGGCAGTTCCAGCTTCCTTGTCGTCGCTCTTGTTGCCGCACGCAACGGCCAAAAGGGCAAGAGCACCCAATGACAATGTTTTAATGTATTTCATATCCTTCGTTTGTTTCGTTCAGTTTCAATTAATATCATTTCAAATAAGTCTCGCGGCCTAAAGTATAGTCGAGGTCAGCCTTATTAGACAGATAATCGTAGATGCTCTGCACATAAGTCAGCTCAGCCTGTGTCTGCGCCGTTTCGCTTTGGTTAAGCTCAAGAATGGTTCCGCGTCCCACTTCATAACGCTTGCCAGCAATGTTGACAGCCTTTTCAGCCTGCTTCACCGCTTCGGCATTGCTCTCCACCTGTGCCATGCTGCTCGCCATGTTCTTCTTGTAGCTTTCAGCCGCCAAGTTCAACTTGCGCTCTGCGTCAAGACGCGTGTCCTCCAACTGCGAAATCTGCAAGCGGTTGCTTTTCAGCTTCGTCCAGTTGCTGGCGTGGAAAATGGGGACACTCACAGCGACGGACAGCGTAGAGCTGGGTGAATACTCGTAGCCAAACACGTTCCAATTCTTGTTGGCATAGCTCTGGTACTGCCCCGTGAGCTGCAAAGCCACCGTGGGCATGAAGTTCGTGCGCAGAATCTTGCGGCTCTGCTGCAGGAGACCCATATTATAATCCAGCTGACGGAGAGAAGAGTTGTTGTCAAGCTCATCCGCAGTATGTTCCGCATCAGCCAAGGCAAGCTTGCCCTCGTAGGCCTTGAGCGAGTCGTCAATAGCCACATTCACATTGGCTGTCACGCCCATGAGCACCTTCAGCTGCAAGAGCGCAAGCGTTTTGCCCGTCTCCGCACTCACCATCGACGCATTCATGTTGCGTGCCTGCACTTCGGCCGAAATCTTGTCGTATTCGCTGACACGCCCCACCTTGAACTTCTCGTTCACTACATCAAAGTTCTGCTTTGCCACCTGATAGCTGCGCTTCATCACCTCATAGCTATCGCTGGAGAGGAGCGCGCCATAATAAGCCTTGGTCACTTGGTTGATGAGGTCAAGACGGCTGCCACGCGATTTCTCCTGCGCCAGCAATATGTCTTGCTTGGTGAGCTTCATGTTCTGATAGACCGCAGGAGCGAACAGAGGCAGATTGAGCGAAGCTCCACCCACAGCCGTCACCGTGCCGTCCACGCCCATCTTGAACTTACCCATACCAGTCACCATCTCGGGCACCAAGATGTTGTCCGTCAGGCTCAGCGTCGCATCCACCGTGGGCAACAATGCCTGCCACGCTTCCTTGTCAGCAATCTTTTTCAGTTCGATGTCTTTGTCAGCCACACGAATGGTCGGATTCTCAGCCAATGCAACCTCAATAGCCTTCTCCAGCGTCAAGCTCATGGTCCCGACAGAAACATCTGTTTGTCCTTGAGCCATCGTACTCGCGGCACTCGCCACCAACGCTCCCAGACTCATCAGCAATTTTTTACCTTTCATTTCTCTACGTTAATTATTCTTAATACTACTATTTCTACATCAACTATTCTACACAAAATCGGTACAAAGGTAGGACATATTCTTGTGTTCACCAACCTCCGTCCCTGCATCTTTAACACAAAATAACACAAAAACGGATAAAAGCATAGTAGAATCGACTTTTAGAACGATTACGCACCCCTCTTTCGGGTGTTTTCCCCGTCTTTGTGTCCCAATAGGACATATTGCTCCATCATTTCTTCAACACCTCCAGATTTCAGAGCATGAACACACATAAGGGAGAGACCTCCAAACAAGGGCTTTCACATCCCCAATTAGGGTCTGAGTCACACCCCANTCAGGGTCTGAGTCATACCCCAAACAGGGTGTGACTCAGACCCCTTTTGAGGTATAAAAAACAGGGTATCTAACACAAGAAATGTGATGATATGACAACGCCCCCTACACCACATTATATTTATATTTATATATGTTACTCAATTGACAAAAAAGCGTCAAATAAGTGTCAAAAACAGCATAAACAACGAGCCCCTTTCACCAGAAAAAGTGAAAAAACACCACTGTGTCCGTACACAGATGTTAAGAAACATATTTTAAGGCTTGTCCACTACAGCCAAAGTGCGTACCTTTGCAACATCCTAAAAACAATCTTTTTACCTTAAAAAAAATTAATACTTATTGAGAACAGAAAAGCGTGAGTCGTGAGATTCGCGCTTTTTCGCCTTTAAGTGCTATCTTTGCACCGCAAAAGCATTCTATCACTCTAAATAATATAATGTATTATGGAAGTTATACAAAGTTTTACAATCGACCACACACACTTGAAGCCCGGCATCTACGTTTCGCGCAAAGATAAAGGCTTTACGACTTTCGACCTGCGCATCACGGAGCCAAACCAAGAACCAGCCGTGGCACCTGCCGCCATGCACAGCCTGGAGCACCTGATGGCTACATGGTTCCGCAATTCGGAAGCAAAGGCGGATGTGGTGTATGTAGGTCCAATGGGATGCCTCACAGGCATGTACATCATCATGACGGGCACATACACAGTGGAGGACATGCGACGCCTGNCCATCGAGTGCCTCCGATGNATTCTCACGCAGACAGAGGTGCCTGCCANACGACCCGNGGCCTGNGGCAACTATCTGCTNCACGACCTGCCGATGTGCAAGTGGGAAAGCGGTCGCTACCTCGACAGGCTTGAGCATGATTTCCACAGCGAATACACCAAACTCCAAATCACCCTCAACGACGGGAAAGTCTTTGCCGACGCGTAGCAAGACCCACATACACAAAGCCATACCCACAGCGAAAAGTACAAAGGTCTGAGGGGAAAAACAAAGAAAAAGGTACGACTTATAGAACGAAAAGTCGTACCTTTGCACCCAAATAGCCACAGAATGGGAAAGAAGCAACTGAATATAGTGTTTGTGATTGCAGGCAGCGAGCCATTGGGCAGTGCTGGCATGCAGGCGGACATCAAGGCTATCACTGCGTGTGGCGGCTATGCCGCATGTGCGCTGACAGGCATCGTGGATGAGGACACGAGGAAGGTGAAAAGCGTGACACCGCTTCCTGTGGAACTCGTGGTGAGTCAGGCAGAGTCATTCTTAGGCGATGTGGGCGCGCAGTGCATCAAGACAGGCGTGCTGCCCACAGCAGAGATTATCAACGGAGTGGCTGGCGTGCTGAAACGGTATCCCGACACGAAGAAAGTGATTGACCCCGTCATCGTCGATAGCAACGGTGTGCAGCTGGTAAGCAATGAAAGCATCGGAACATACAAAGAGAAGCTCTTCCCCCTGGCTACACTCATTACACCAAACTTCCGAGAGGCGGAAGTGCTGCTCAAACGGAAAATCACGAACATCAGCGAAGACATCAAGGAGCTGGGACAATGGGGCAACAGCGTCATCATAAAGTCGATGGAGAGTCAGGTTCATGATGGGCGCGGCACTTCCCAAGACATGCTATCCGACTTCTTCTACAATGCCCAAACGGGCGAGGTGAGGGAGTTTCGGAAACGCCGCATTCCCACACACAACGTGAACGGTACGGGCGACTCGTTTTCGTCCGCCATTGCCACCTATCTGGCAAAGGGCTATGAGCTGGAAAAAGCCGTGGAGAAGGGCGAGGAATTTATTGGCAAAGCCATCGCCTTGGGGGCTGAATACGAGTTCGGACATGGGTATGGTCCCGTGCATCCTTGCTTCATGGAGGAAAAGGCGGTGCATGAAAGAATCTACAATTAAATAAATAATAGAAAGACATGAAACTGAAAATTGCCGTACTGGCCGGTGACGGCATCGGACCAGAGATTATGGAACAAGGCGTGGCTGTGTGCAACGCCATTGCCAAGAAATTTGGACACGAGTTGAGCTACAAGGAGGCACTTTGTGGCGCTCATGCCATTGACGAAGTGGGAGACCCGTTCCCGGAAGAGACTTTCCAGACTTGTATGGACGCAGACGCGGTGCTGTTCGCATCGGTGGGTGACCCCAAGTTCGACAACAACCCTAATGCGAAGGTGCGCCCTGAGCAGGGATTGCTGGCTATGAGAAAGAAGCTGGGTCTGTTTGCCAACATCCGTCCTGTCACCACGTTCAACTGCCTGATACACAAGTCTCCACTGAAGGACGAGCTGGTGCGTGGTGCTGATTTCATCTGCATCCGTGAACTCACTGGCGGTATGTACTTTGGAGAGAAGAAGGAGGGCAACGACTATGCTTATGACACCAACGCTTACTCTCGTGCCGAAGTGGAGCGCATCTTGAAGGTGGCGTATCAGTATGCCCGTCAGCGCAGGAAGCACCTCACTGTCGTGGACAAGGCTAATGTGCTGGCTTCAAGCCGCTTGTGGCGTGCTGTCGCTCAAGAGATGGCACCACAATACCCTGACGTAACGACCGACTTCATGTATGTAGATAACGCATCTATGCGCATGATTCAAGAGCCCAAGTTCTTCGATGTAATGGTGACAGAAAACACGTTTGGCGACATTCTCACCGACGAAGGCAGCTGCATCACAGGCTCCATGGGTCTGCTTCCATCGGCTTCGACGGGTGAGCACACACCTGTGTTCGAGCCTATTCATGGCAGCTGGCCTCAAGCCAAGGGTCTGAACATTGCGAATCCTTTGGCGCAGATTCTTTCTGCGGCGATGCTTTTCGAGTACTTCGACCTGAAGGAAGAGGGTGCGCTGATTCGCGAGGCAGTGAACGCTTCGCTCGACCAGAATGTGCGAACTCCTGAGATTCAGGTGGAAGGCGGTGCAAAGTATGGCACGAAAGAAGTAGGTCAGTGGATTGTCAACTACATTAACAACAAATAATAAAGAATAGAAGGATTGAAGAACAGAAGCTTTTGCCATGCGAATGCACGGCAACTTCCGTTCTTCAATCCTTCTATTCTTCAATTATATTTATGCCTTTAATCTTACCAGATCAGCTTCCAGCTATCGATGAACTGAAGCATGAGAACATCTTCACCATGGGCTACAAGCGGGCGGATAGCCAGCAGATTCGTCCACTGCGCTTGGCTGTGCTCAATCTCATGCCACTGAAGATAACGACTGAAACCGATTTCATCCGCATCCTCTCGAACTCTGCCCTACAAATCAAGGTGGAGTTCATGAAAATCAAGTCCCATACGAGCAAGAACACGCCTATGGAGCACATGATGGCGTTCTATCGTAACTTTGAGGACATGAAGAAGGAGAAATACGACGGTCTCATCGTGACTGGCGCTCCTCTTGAGTTCATCAACTATGAAGAGGTGACGTATTGGCAGGAGTTGCAAGAGGTGTTTGACTGGGCGCACAACCATGTAACAAGCACCATCTATGTGTGCTGGGCGGCTTTCGCAGGGTTGTACCACTTCTACGGAGTACCGAAGCAAAACACTCCCCATAAGGNCTTCGGTGNGTTCNAACACNAGATGCTGGCACCCGAANTGCCTATCTTCCGAGGGTTTGNCGATGAGTTCNANGCTCCTCACAGCCGCCACTGCACCANCTCGCGCAAGAACATCGANAAAGTGCCAGACNTGAACATCATNGCTGAAAGCCCCCAAGCTGGTGTGACNATTGTGGAGGCACGCAACGGCAGGGAGTTCTTCATTACTTGCCATTTGGAGTATTCACCACTGACATTAGANGGCGAANACAAGCGTGACCTTAAAAAGGGACTACCCATCAANAAACCAAAGAACTACTACCCGGGTGGTGACNCGAAGANGCAGCCTGTGGTGAAGTGGCGCGCTGCCGCCAACCTACTCTACACCAACTGGCTGAATTACTACGTCTATCAGGAGACACCGTTCAACATCAACGACATTCATTAGCATTGAAACAAATTGAACTTCTCGCCCCAGCAAAGACAGCAGACATTGGCATCGAGGCTATCAAGCACGGTGCTGATGCTGTCTATATAGGAGCCTCGGCATGGGGTGCCCGCGCTGCAGCGGGGAACAGTGTGGAGGACATTGGGCGATTAGTTCAATACGCGCATCTCTTCAAAGCAAAAGTATATGTCACGGTCAACACATTGCTCTATGAGAAGGAGATGCAGGAGGTGGAGCGACTTATCTGGCAACTATATGAAACGGGCGTGGATGCACTTATCATCCAAGACCTCCGAATCCTGTCACTTCATCTTCCCCCTATCCCACTCCACGCCAGTACACAAATGGACAATCGTACCCCAGAAAAGGTACAGATGCTGGCTGAATTGGGCTTTCCACAGGTGGTATTGGCACGAGAACTGACGCTTGAAGAAATAGCCTGCATTCACCAGCAATGTCCAGACACCAAACTGGAAGTCTTTGTACATGGGGCATTATGCGTATGCCTAAGTGGACGCTGCAACGCCAGCGAGGCTTTATATCGACGCAGTGCCAACCGTGGCGAGTGTGCGCAAGTGTGCCGTATGGCGTTCGACCTTCTTGCAGATGGGAAGCCCGTGATGCGCAATAAGCACTTACTTTCCCTCAAGGACAACTGCCAGCTTGACCATTTGAAGGAACTGCTACTGGCAGGAGCCTCATCGTTGAAGATAGAAGGACGGTTAAAGGACGTTGACTATGTGAAGAATGTGACAGCGGCCTATTCCCAAGCTTTGAATCAAGTGATAGCCAAACACCCAGAGCAATTCTGCCGTGCTTCATCAGGAAAGGAACATCTGAAGTTTGAGCCAAACGTGCTAAAGAGCTTCAACAGAGGATTTGTAAAGAACGTAAGCCAGCCCGATGCAAATATTGACACACCTAAATCGATGGGTGAGCCATTGATACCACAGATGCAGCTCCATAATGGCGATGGCTTGTGTTACATCGACAAAGGCAATCTTGTCGGTTTTCGTGTGAACAACGTTGCAACTTTTCGCCCCGTGAGAGGCGTACAATACTACCGTAACCAAGACCAAGAATGGGACAAGATGCTTGCCAAGCCGTCCGCAGAACGAAAGATTGGGGTCAGCATCGATATACATGAGAACCACATCAGCATGACAGACGAAGACGGAATCATGGTCTCACTACCCATCCATGAGTCCTTTGACCTTGCCCACACACATCAAACAGCGAATATCCAGCAACAATTAAGCCGTCTGGGCAACACGATTTTCGAGGCGAAAACCATAAATGTGCGGTTGAAAAAAAATTATTTCATTCCTGCTTCGATGCTGAGTCATTGGCGGAGAACATTGACCGAGCAACTAATGGAAGAGCGCACTAAACTCTACCCAATAGAACAGCAGACACACTCATCCACAGAGTTGGAAACAGCAGTCCCGTTTGAAGTAACACACGACACAACTGAACCCGTGATGACCTGCAAATACTGCATCAGACGGCAACTGGGCATGTGCCTGAAAGAACCTACAACCCCGCATCACCTAAAGAACCAGCCATTAGCACTCCAGCTGAGCAACGGAACGACCTTTCGTCTTGAATTCGATTGCAAAAATTGTTTTATGAAACTCTATCTGCAATGAAGAAGCTCCTCTATCTTTTCCTCTCCATCCTCATTGCTTCCTGCATCGGGGGTGTCACTCCTCCGCTGCCAACCGCGACACAGATGGATGGCGATTCCATCCCCACTATTGTAAACATTGTAGATACGACGACAGAAGATACCACCATGATGCAACTGACGCCACAACAAGCAGACTCGCTGGTATTTCGGCTGACACATCACTACTCGAAGAACTTTAACTTCCTCGTGAAAGCAGATTCGCTCACATTGATTCCTCGCGAAGGAGACCTGCTGACCGACACCTGCCATGTTTATTGTGGCGATGTCGTTGCCGTGGCTGCCATCAAGGTTATGCCAGGAGACTCCATCGACTCCATTTGGGTGAAAGTGGCAAGCACTCAATACAATATGGGATGGATTCCCGAACATGATTTGCTACAAGGCACGACCCCTGATGACATCATTTCCGAAATGCTGGATGCCCTGTCAGACAGCCGCGCCATCTGGATGTCAGGATTGCTCGCATTGGGAGTCTTAGCCGTAGTAGCAAGCAAGAAACTGATACGNCAACAACNGATTCAGCATCTCTTCGACNAAATNNACAGTTGTTATCCNNCNCTCTNCCTGCTGCTGACCGCCATCATGGCTACCCTCTACGCATCTGTACAAAACTTTGTACCCGAGTTTTGGCAGGAATACTACTACCACCCCACACTCAACCCGCTTGTCCTTCCACCAATCATGGCTGCATTGGTGGTGACAACATGGTTGGTCATCATCACCTTCATCGCTTTGATAGATGAAGTGTATCACCACTTCTACTTCTTGCCCGGTATCACCTACTTAGCCAAACTCGTCGGTGTAGCAATGTTCGTTTATCTGGTGATATCATGGAGCACTCTTTTCTATGTGGGATACATCCTCCTCATTGTGCTTGCCTACCATCTGTTAAGGCAAGCATGGCGCATCATCATCCGACAGGATGCGTAAAGATGAAACGCGCACCCCTCTGCCGATAGGTGGTGTCCAGTTTTGCTTCTCCGCCCAACTGTGTAGCGATAGTACGACAAATAGCAAGACCTAATCCCGTACCACCATTAAAGGTGTTGAACTTCTCAAACCGCTTGAAGATAAGTTCTGTTCTGTCGGCTGGAACGCCTTCGCCCGTATCAGCAACAGAGAAAGTAACCATGCCAGGGTTCTCCTGAAGCGACACATGCACATGAATCTCACCTTCGCTTGTATGCTTCACGGCATTGGTGAGATAGTTGATAATGACCTGCTCCACACGCTTCGAGTCACTCTGAATCGTGTAGGTCTCATCAACCTCTGTGGACATATACATCTTTATATTATCAGGACAACGGTACTTAACCGTGCTGATGGCATTGCGACAGACATCGTTCACATGGCATGTACCAACATTCAAACGATACTTCCCACTCTCCATATCCGAGATGTCAAGAATGTCATTCACCAACGTGCTCAGCAAATCGGTGTTACTTTGAATAATCACACCATACTCCGCAATCTCCTCCTCCGACATCATAGAACGTATATGACTATTGCACAGAAGCTGCGAGAAACCACATATTGCATTCATTGGCGTGCGAATGTCGTGACTCATATTCTGTAGATAACTCTTCTGTACAGCAATTCCCCGCTTATACCGAGCGCACTTTGAACGCTCCTTGACATACAAATAAGCCATTACAGACAAACCGATGGCTAAAATCACAATAAATGTGATGGACATAAGACTATACATAACTCTGTTTAGAATTGTAACTCTGTTTAGCGCCCACTCATGAACCAACCTTATTTTATATTTAATCAATCGCTTCTGTAGGCAATAGCAATATGCTCTTCCAATATGAATATCACACCAAATGTAAGCATTATTTTAGTCATGACCAAAAACTTTCGCAAAAAAAGACACATTTTCATATAAAACAGCGCAACCAATCCCTCATTAGAGCCAATCGGTGACACTTCACTGCGTCTCAGTCCCTTCCCAATCTCCACAAATTCCCCTCCCTCCATGACAAGATTTAAGCACAACTCTTGTGGTGTGTACGCACACAAACATTGACACGAATCAACAATAGAAACCTTTTTTCATAAAAATCGGACATCATATGGAAGCCCTATTCTGAAAAGCCAGTACCTTTGCATCGTCAAAAGAAAACAACGGCTGGTCGCAGTCGCAAAACATAAATAGGTTAATAAATAGGTATCAGTTACAAGGTAACAGAATCTTCAATAAAGTTTGTTTTGGTAAATTGATTGTTTTTATACGGGATAAGGTAATAAGCAAGAACATAGACATAGGTTATACAATAGGTTTTAGGTTAGTAAAAAGATTTAGGTTCATTTTTTCATCAGAAATGACAAGGGAAATGGAGTCCGTGATGGATTCCATTTTTTTGTTTNACAGATTACTNGCTCATTCCAGCCGTTTCNACTACCTTTGCAAATGAATGACACTCGGGGAGATGCGTTCCGTTCCACAGCTCTCCTCTGGACTTNANATCCATAACACACCAACAATAACAACATGAAAAAGACAATCGCAATGATTCTCTGGGCATGCTGCCTTGTTTGCTTAGGCTGCACAAACTCAGACGCAGAGAACGAAACAGAAGTGATGCTGGAAACCACAGCAGGAAACATCCGTGTGAAACTATACAACGACACGCCTGGTCATCGGGACAACTTCATACAGAATGTGAAGGATGGACTCTACACAGGCGTGACGTTCCACCGCGTCATCCGCAATTTCATGATTCAAACAGGCGACCCCGCTACACGCCCCGAAGGATGGACAGCAACGACCAATGCCGAAGGCGATACCATCACAGAACGCATCTCAGCCGAAATCCTCTGGCCCAAGCATTCCAACAGGCGCGGCGTTTTGGCGGCTGCACGCGATGGCGACGACGAGAATCCCGAACGAGCCAGCGACAAATACCAGTTCTACATCGTGACAGGTAAACCCTGCACCGACGACGACATGGACAGCTACGAAACAGCCAGAGAACAGCGGGATGCTGAATCACTCTTCATGAAAAAGCAGATAGCCAACAAAGCAAAACTGGATGCTCTGCGTGCAGCACGCGACACCTATGCCCTCAGCAACCTGCTGGAGAAACTGCAAGACGAAGCCCGTCTCGAACTATCCGAGAATCCCCCCATCATCTATCCCAAAGACTTGCGCAAGACCTACAAGACACATGGCGGTGCCCCCTGGTTAGACAACGAATACACCGTCTTCGGCGAAGTCGTCGAAGGCATGAAAACCGTCGAAGCAATACAGAAAATCAGAACCAACGCCAACGACGCCCCACTCAAAGACATCCGCATCACAAAAGCCTATGTAGTGGAACATTAGAATATCCCCAAGTCCATCCTTACAACATTAACGATATATCACCTAAGTTCGGTACAGGACGGGTAAAACATCATGTATTGTTTTGACCCGTCCTGTCCCGAATTTGTATATCAAACTAACTAATACCAAGAGGCGAGTATCACCCACCGAATGACTGCCACAGATTATCGTCAGGCATGGGTGCTTCGACAGCGATTTCCTTTTTGCTGACAGGATGAATGAAGTGCATGGAACGGCTCAAGAGAGAAATGCTGCCATCAGGATTGCTGCGCTTGGCTCCGTATTTGAGGTCGCCTTTGATGGGACAACCAATTTTGGCAAGCTGACAACGTATCTGATGGTGACGACCAGTCTTCAAGTTCACTTCCAACAGCGTGTAGTTATCGGAGTGCCCAATGGTTTTATAGTCAAGTTCCGCCCGTTTGCTGTGCGGCACCTCGTGGTCATACGCGTATGACTTGTTCTGCTTTTCGTTACGCACCAGCCAGTGAACCAGCGTTCCTTCCGGCCGCAAAGGCGCATCTTTCACAATAGCCCAATAACGCTTCTGCACTTGTCCGTTGGCAAACATCGCATTGAGGCGCGCCAATGCTTTCGACGTGCGGGCAAAAAGCACTAAACCAAACACGGGGCGATCGAGACGATGAACAACGCCAAGGAACACATCGCCCGGTTTGGCATACGCTTCCTTGATGTACTGCTTCACAACTTCACTGAGCGGTTTGTCGCCCGTCTTGTCGCCCTGCACAATCTCACCAGTCGTTTTGGAAACAATGATGATGTGATTGTCCTCGTAAATTACTGTCATAAAATAGAAATTAGGAATCAGGAGTCAAACATTGCCATGCAGCGAGTGCCGCTCAGGTTTCATGCCATGGAGGGAAGCCCCTTACTCCTGATTCCTAATAAAAAGCTTTTTACATATTCATGCCGCCGTCAATCTGGATGACCTGACCAGACACATAGCTGGACATGTCAGAAGCAAGGAAGAGGCAGACGTTGGCGATGTCCTCGACCTGACCACCACGGCGGAGTGGAATCTTCTTCATCCAATCAGCACGGACTTCCTCAGGGAGCTGCGCTGTCATAGCAGTCTCGATGAAGCCAGGAGCCACAGCGTTGGCACGAACGCCCTTAGGACCGAGTTCCTGAGCGATAGACTTAGCTAAACCAATCATACCAGCCTTAGAAGCAGAGTAGTTGCACTGACCTGCGTTGCCGTGAACACCCACCACTGACGACATATTGATGATAGAGCCGCCACGCTGACGGAGCATGATAGGAGCACAAGCGTGGATGAAGTTGAAAGCCGACTTCAAATTGACATTCAACACAGCATCCCACTGCTGCTCAGTCATACGGAGCATCAGACCGTCCTTCGTAATACCAGCATTGTTCACCAAGATGTCGATAGAGCCGAAGTCCTCGTGAATCTTCTTCACCACAGCCTCAGTCTCAGCAAAGTCGGCAGCATTGCCAGCATAAGCACGACAAGTCACACCCAGTGCCTCAATCTCCTTGCGCGTTGCCTCAAGACCAGCAGCCATGTCGTCGTTCAACACCAAATCCGTGAATGCGATGTTAGCACCTTCCTGTGCAAACTTCAGAGCGACAGCCTTACCGATGCCGCGTGCAGCGCCTGTTACAATCGCTGTCTTACCTGTTAAAAGTCCCATGATTTTTGAGTTTTAAATTGAATAAATTCTTTATCTCGCGCACATCGCCCAGCATACGAGCTGGTCAATAGTTGCTATATTTCAAGTTCCTGCCAAAGTGGCGGAACACCATATTCCTGACATAAGGATACAGTTCCTCCGCATTCTGCGCCGCATAGCGTCCATAGATGTAGGGCACCTCGCAGCCTTTCAAGCAGTAGTGCATGATTTCAGACGAAAGACGAACATTGCGGATGTCGAACACCCCCTTGTCAATGCCTTCATTCATGATGCGGCGGAAGAGGTTGATTTCGTTCTTGTCAAACGTCTTGCGCACCGACTCCACCTTCCACACATCGCGGAAAAACTCAGCACGCAAGTTTCCATTGCGATACACCGCCTCCTTCATCACCTCCAAATGGGCAAAAATCAGCTGCACCATTTTCTCCTCCGGCGAAATGTTGCGACGAGCCACTTCCTCCATGCGCCCATACAGGCGTTCCAACTCCGTCTGGATGACCGCCAGATAGATTTCCTCCTTGCTGTTGAAATAAGTATAAAGGGTACGTCGTCCACGATTCGCGGCAACCGCGATATCGTTCATCGATGTGTCTTCAAAACCATTCTTTGCAAAAAGCTGGCGAGCCACATCCACCAAGAGCGCCCTTGTCTTTACCACCGACATGAGTTTGAGTTTTAGAATCCTTACGTAGTTTTCAAGTTTCGCCAAGCGCACAGACTGGCATCAAGCACACAGACTTGATTTTCGAGTGCAAAATTACAGAAAAAAGTTGAATGTACAAAGCGTTTTTTGCACATCTTTTTTCCAAACATTCGCAAGCAGCACATCCATAGTTAATTACACCATGCACAAACAAGCGGATACAGCAAGCACTACCCAAACAATTCTCGTAAAGCCTCCTCCACCTTACGCACAGGAACTACTTCAATCTTGAACTTTCCCGTGTCAAGCCCATTCATATTAGCACGGGGCACAATCATCTTGCGGAATCCCAACTTGTCCGCCTCTGCAATGCGCTGTACGATACGGCTCACAGGACGTACCTCGCCACTCAATCCCACCTCGCCAGCAAAGCAGATGTCCCTCGGAATGCCCGTATCCACATTGCTCGACAAGACAGCCGCAATCACACTCAGGTCGATGGCAGGGTCAGTCACACGGATGCCACCCGCAATGTTCAGGAACACATCACGCTGGGGCAACTTGAAACCCACCCGCTTCTCCAGCACGGCAAGGAGCATATTCAGTCGCCGCAAGTCAAATCCCGTAGCCGAACGCTGCGGCGTACCGTATGCCGCAGTGCTCACCAACGCCTGTGTCTCTATCAGCAGCGGACGCACCCCTTCTATGGAACAAGCCACAGCCACACCACTCAGTTCCTCGCCCTCCTTCACATCACTCAGCAACAACTCCGACGGGTTCTCCACAGGACGTAAACCATTGTGTACCATTTCGTAAATGCCCAGCTCCGCCGTAGAGCCGAAACGATTTTTGATAGCGCGTACAATGCGGTACATATAGTGCTGGTCGCCCTCAAACTGCAACACCGTATCGACCATGTGCTCCAAAATCTTAGGTCCAGCTATCGTGCCCTCTTTTGTGATGTGACCAATCACGATGACAGGCGTGTTGGACTCTTTCGCAAACTTCAACAGCATTGCCGCACACTCACGAATCTGCGTCACGCTGCCAGGCGACGACTCCACCGTCTCCGTGGCCATCGTCTGAATCGAGTCTATCACCAAGAGGTCAGGCTGCACAGCCTTGACGTGCTCAAACACCGTCTCTATCATCGCCTCGCACACCACCTGCACATCGGCAATGTCCTCCTCGCCATCCACAATCCTGTCAGCCCTCAACTTCAACTGCCGCGCACTTTCCTCACCGCTCACATACAGCACCTTCTGTCCCTTCAGACGCAGCACCGTCTGCAAGACAAGCGTCGATTTTCCAATACCAGGCTCGCCACCCAACAGCGTCATGCTGCCAGGCACCAGCCCACCGCCCAACACACGATTCAGTTCACCATCCAGCATGTTGATGCGCGGTTCATCCTCCGTCTCAATCTTCGACATTGAGATGGGACTCGACTTCAAAGACGCTCCAAAGTCGGATGCAGCCTTCGACTGCGCCTTCTTTCCCACCCTATATTCTGAGAACGTATTCCACTCGCCACAGGCAGGGCACTTGCCTATCCACTTCGGGCTGTCGTACCCACATGCGCTACACACATACATTATCTTATCTTTCGCCATCATCGTTCTATTTGCCCACAAAGGTAAGAAAAACTCCCTAACTCCCAACTTCCTGCCTACATTTTTTTATACCTTTGTTCCAAAATTCTCAACATTTATGTTTCGTTACGTATCAAAGATTCTCCTGCTGACACTCAGCCTCGGCATCTGCCACCAGCTCCGAGCCGCCCAACCCGACTCCATTTGGCACGACTCCATCACTGGTGTCCGCATCCATCTGCAGCACCCCGATACACTCACACCACCCACCTGTCCATTCCACATTTTCGGTCGAGACACCACCTACCATCCGCCCACGTTCAAATCCCCTGCTCTACAAGCGCTCACCGAAGACCTCGCCATCAATGCGCTGGTGCTCAGCTGGGACTACTTCGTAACACACCGCTCGTGGGCGCGCATCAGCAAGGGAGTCATCCAAGACCACCTCACCAACGGGTGGGTGTGGGACAACGACAGCTACTCTGGCAACCAGTTCTCGCATCCCTACCATGGCGGCATGTTCTACAACGCAGCGCGCGAGCATGGGCTGTCTTATGGTGTGTCGCTTCTCTACCCCGTCGTCGGCTCGCTCACATGGGAACTCTTCTGCGAGACCAACCGTCCAGCCATCAACGACCTCCTCTCCACGGGCATCGGAGGAGCAGCCATCGGTGAGATTACCCATCGTACATCCGACATCTTCTTCGACAACACCCAGACAGGCTTCCGCCGCGTCGTGCGCGAAATCATCGGCACAGCCCTCAACCCCGTGCGAGGCATCCACCGTATGTTTTCGGGCGAGATGTTCCACGTCAACCGCTTCAACGCTGGCAAGAAGGAAGCCCCCGAACCATACAGTTTCCAAGTGGGAGCAGGCGACCGTTTCATCTACGATGTGGGAGCCATCCATCACAACACCCAGCAACGCTACAAGCAACACATCCCCTATCTCGACTTCCACTTCACCTACGGCAACCACTACAACAACCTCGAACTTGGCAAAGCCACGCGCGCCTTTGACTACTTCGACCTCTACGCCCTTGTCAACCTCACCTCCAACAACCCCACCGTAGGCGAACTCGACCTGCGCGGTCGCATCGGCTCCATCCAGCGACAACTGCCCCACGAGTGGAAACTCGACATCGGCTTCTATCAGAACATCCGTCTCATCGACCACTACAGCACCTCCGACAGCCAAGCCCCAGGCAATCTCTCCCTCATCTCCGAAGCAGCCAGCTTCGGTGCAGGCTTCCATGCCGAACGCCACGGTTCAGCTGTCAGCCTCCACCACGACCTGATGCTCTCAGCAGTTCCCCTCGGCGGATGCGCCGCCGACTATTATCCACTGCGCCGCTACAACTTCGGCACAGGATTCTCCGTGCAACACAAGTTCGAGCTGTTCCACAACCGCCACCTCTCCTTCGGCAACGACTTCTACTTCATGCACCTCTTCATCATACGAGGAATTGACCGCGCCAAACTCCAAAGCTACCACGAAGACCCCGTGCGCTACAGGGAGCAAATCGAAGAAGGCGGCACTGCATGGGGCGACCAAGGGCAGCAAAGCGTGCTCCGCAATCGTCTCCACTTCAATGTCCACATCACCCCCAACGCCCAATTCCACCTCATGCACGAGTTCAACCTCCGTCACGGCAGGTATCAGCACTATCCTTCCCTCACCGCCAAGAGCCACGAATGGAAAGCAGGCATCAGCTACGACTTATAGGACACACCGTCTACATGAGNTAACAGAAACCNTGCCATGACTTACANNCGCACNCTGCGCACCTCTAATCNCGCACCCNGCGCATATTATTTCACGCACGGTGGGGACCAAGCATGGCATAGCGTNTCCATCCATGTCAACCANCGGCTTGCGTNTTCACTCNCGCAGNAGAAGCACCATCCAACTTCCGCCTGCAATGCCTATTGCCCAGTGCCCAACATCNATTATTCATTGTTCATTATCAATATCAATTAAAAAAGTTGTACCTNTGTCGCCCAACCCAATAACATATCAACCAAAGNATGAAAACACCTTGGATAAAGATGGCACTGGCCGCGCTGATAATGACAGCATGCGGAAATGGCGAGCAGTTCCGTGTGGAGGGAACAATCGAGGACGCAAAGGACTCCATGCTATATCTGGTACAGAATGCATTGGAAGGTGTGCAGCGACTGGACTCTGTGAGACTGAAAGAGGATGGAACATTCACTTTTAAAGTAAAGGCTCCAACGGAAGCCCCTGAGTTCTATGCGTTAGTGGCAGGCAAGCATGTGATACACTTCGCGGTGGACAGCACGGAGACCATCACGGTGAAGGCAAAACTGCCCACGATGGAACGCGACTACACCATCGAGGGCAATGAAAGCAGTCGGAAAATCAGGGACATCAGCCGTATGCAGCAGGATGTGCAGGCACGATTGGTTGCCATAGAGCGCAACAGGGACATGCTGCCTGGCGACCAACGTGATAGTTTGGAGAGCATCTTGACTACCTATAAGGAACAGATAAAGCGCAACTACATCGTAGGGAATCCGCTGTTGGCAGTGGCATATTTCGCTGTGTGCCAAAGCATCACCGACCAAGAAGGCACGTTCCAACTGTATAACCCACTGACTAACCGGGACGACGTGAGGTGCTATGCGGCTGTGGCTACGGCATGGGACGGGATGTATCCTGATGCGCCACGCACCAAGCAGCTCTGCAACATGGCTATCAAGGGCATGGACAACACGGCTGCACCACAGCAACAGACATTGGAAGTGGACGGCGAGAAGGTGTCGGAGACGGGCATCATCGACATTAACCTGCCAGACATCAACAGCCACTTACAGAGCATTAAGACTCTGAAAGGAAAGGTAGTGATGATAGACTTCACCATGTATGGTGCGAAAGAGTCGGCTGAACGCACACGACTGATGCGCTCGCTCCACGAGAAGTATCATGAACAGGGATTCGAGATATATCAGATTTCGCTGGACGAGGACCTTCACTTTTGGAAGTTTGCATGCGAGAACCTGCCATGGGTGTGTGTACACGAGACGGACGGCACGACTACGAACATCTATAACGTGAGGAACTTGCCTACGTTCTTCCTTGTAAACAGGAACAACGAGATTGTGGTGCGCAGCGACTTCATGAAGGGAAGCCTCGAGGAGAATGTGCTGAAACTGCTATAACTCCTCACACAAACTCCTCGCCGAGGTTGAGCTGTGCGTCGTTGACGAATTTGCGGATGTTCTTTTGGTCGTCTTTCTTGCAAATGACGAGCACATTGCCCTCCTCGACCACAACGTAGTCTTCAAGCCCCTGCACCACAGCTACATGACCATTGGGAAGCTTGATGATGCAATCCTTGCAGTCGTAGAGAAGGGACTTGGAGTCAATGACGACATTGCCCATATCGGACTGAGGCAGAGCGTCATGGACGGCAGACCATGTGCCGAGGTCTGACCAACCGAAGTGGCAGAGCATTACATCGACATTGTCAACTTTCTCCAACACACTCTGTTCAAGGCTCATGTTGGGACATTTAGTGAAGAGTTCGAGAAGGAGGTCGGAGAAGAACTCACCGCCGCGGTAGGCTTCCATCACTTGTTGCACAATGCCAGAGAACTCGTTGCTGACATCTTTCACGGCATCAAGGAAGGTGTCGGCATTCGAGAGGAAGATGCCTGTATTCCAAAGGAACTCACCGCTTTCATAAAAGATTTTTGCAAACTCGTTGGCTGGCTTCTCCGTGAAACTCCGAACCCGATAGACGTGCTCCTGACCCTCGATGGCATCGCCTATCTGGATGTAGCCGTATGACACTTCGGGACGACAGGGCTTTGCCCCCATGGTGAGGAGGGCTGGGCGATTGCCCACATAATCGAGACCACGAAGTACATCAACGCGGAAAGCATCACAATCGATGATGTTTTGGTCGGAGGGACTCACGATGAGCCTTCCGTCAGGGCAACGACGCTTCACTTCAAGAGCAGCCCAAGTGACGGCAGGAACAGTGTTGCGCCGCATGGGTTCCATCAGCACGTTCTCATACTTCACGCCTGGGATTTGCTCGACCACCAGCTGACGATAGGCTTCGTTGGTGACGATGATTATATTGTCGGTATCAATGAAACTGGCAAAGCGTTCGTAAGTCATCTGCAAAAGCGACTTGCCTATACCCAGCACATCAATGAATTGCTTAGGTTTCCGCTCGCGGCTCATGGGCCACAGGCGCGTGCCCTGTCCACCAGCCAATATCACACAATAATTCTTTTTCTCCATGTTTTGGTATCAAGAGGTTAGTTTGTTTTGTTTTTGCNAATATCGGCATAAAAGCAACACCATCCAAATTTTTCTGTAAAATAAATGCCACCCACCCCTCAAAAACCTCTCGAATAGCCCATTATGAACTTTTTTCAGCGTTTAGCCAATTAGGATTATATAATGTGAATTAAAAAAGTTGTACCTTTGTCAGCGTTATGAGTATATCTATTGAACTGAAGAACCTCACAACGGGGTATGTAACAAAGAAAGGCAAGAAAACTATTGCCACAGGACTGAACGCAACGCTGGAAAGCGGTGAGATGACATGTTTGTTAGGACCAAACGGTTCGGGCAAGTCAACCCTGCTGCGCACGTTGGCTGCATTCCAACC
>WFMB01000138.1 GCA_009177185.1 Bacteroidales bacterium | reverse complement strand
TCCTCGCGTATCATCGAATTAAACCACATGTTCCTCCGCTTGTGCGGGCCCCCGTCAATTCCTTTGAGTTTCACCGTTGCCGGCGTACTCCCCAGGTGGGACACTTAACGCTTTCGCTGGGCGGCGCAGCCAAAAAGACCACACCGCGAGTGTCCATCGTTTACTGCGCGGACTACCAGGGTATCTAATCCTGTTTGATACCCGCGCCTTCGAGCATGAGCGTCGTTCGCGGGCCGGGAGGCTGCCTTCGCGATCGGAGTTCTTCGTGATATCTATGCATTTCACCGCTACACCACGAGTTCCGCCTCCCCTTCCCGAAACCAAGGACGCCAGTTCGCGCCGCAACACGGGGTTGAGCCCCGCACTTTAACGGCACGCTTGGAGTCCCGCCTGCGCTCCCTTTAAACCCAATAAATCCGGATAACGCCCGGACCTTCCGTATTACCGCGGCTGCTGGCACGGAATTAGCCGGTCCTTATTCACGGGATACCTGCAAAGCCCCAGCGCGTGGGGCGCTTTATCCTCCCGCAAAAGCAGTTTACAACCCGTAGGGCCNTCGNCCTGNACGCTACTTGTGCTGGTTCAGCCTCTCGGCCATTGACCAATATTCCTCACTGCTGCCTCCCGTAGGAGTCTGGCCCGTGTCTCAGTGCCAGTGTGGGGGACCTTCCTCTCAGAACCCCTGCGGATCGTCGCCACGGTGGGCCGTCGCCCCGCCGTCAAGCTAATCCGACGCGTCCCCATCCCCTGCCTGTTTCATGACCGCGCCATGCGGCGCCACCACTTATCGGGGCTTAATCCTCATTTCCAAGGGCTGTCCCCGGGCGGGGGGCAGGTTGGACACGCGTGACTCACCCATTCGCCGGTCGCCATCAGCGGCAGCAAGCTGCCGCCATGATGCCCCTCGACTTGCATGTGTTAGGCCTGTAGCCAGCGTTCATCCTGAGCCAGGATCAAACTCTTCACTGTAATTAATCATTATTCTTCAGTTCCGAATCTCCCGGCAGGCTTCCTGCTCCATTGTTCGTCTGTTTCTCAATCATGTATCTAGGAATGACTTGGCTAGGCGCATCCACGAGGAAACGCGGCAACGAACGTGCCACAGGACCCCGCGGAAAGCGCGCTGCTGTCTCTTCTTGTGTTCGCAGTCTGTCAAAGAACAACTTCATAAACGCCCCCTCTCGGAAAGCGAGTGCAAAGGTACGAACTACCAGGATACCAACCAAAGAAAACGGGAACTTTTTTCGGAAAATATGAAAAAAGGAGGAAAACGGACAGGAAAGAGGAGGAAACAGGTGGAAACGGGGCGGAATGGAGGGGGAAGAGGGGAAAAGAGAACGGATTGAGGGAAAGAGGAGGAAGGAGGGATATATATAATAATATGATAATATGATAATATAATAATATGGAAAAGTTGAAAAACATGATTAGCAACCACGTAAATGCGCAGGGGGTGGAGGCACGGGGCGAGGAGCCTCCGCTGAAAGGAGGGAAAGACGGGGCAGCAGCCACTCCCCTCCCGCCTGATGAATGACCGAGAAAAACGGTGTCCCCGACATCGGCCGGGCGGTGTCCCCGACATCGGCGGGGCGGNGTCGGNGANTCCGNTTGGGGGGAGGAGAAGAGGNTACGAGAAGGGAGCTGACAGGGAAGGCATGGCGGACCGTTATGTCTAATAGTAAAAGGGGCGTTTGCAGACCGAAACGGAATCTGAAACTGAGGGAAAAAAGAAAAAAAGAGAGGCGGTGTCGGATGACACCGCCTCTCTGGCTAATTGAGAAACAAGTTTGTCCTCTAAAATTCTTCTTTATCTCCGTGGCAGTTTGAGGAACCAAGGACGATCTTTCATGCGCGAAGTTTCACCATACTGCTTTGTGATGTAAGCAGGCATTGTGATGGTAGCTCCCAGTGAGCCGTTACGCATCTGGTAACGCATCAGGTCATAGAAGCGGTGTCCTTCAAACATTCCTTCAAGAGCCTCTTCTTCCAGAATGAGCTGTGCGACACGGGCTTGACGCTTGGCGCGCACTTCGTCAGAAGCAAGATAATCATTGATTTCGTCATACGCCTTTATAAACTGGGCATAATCTTCTTCTGTTGCAAACACATACACGCCAGTGGTGTTATCTTTCGTCAGATAGGTCACTTTTGCATAGTTCACTTCTTCTTCGTCCTCTTCTGCTTCAGAATCAGGGGCATCATCTGTTGCATAAATCTCGGTGTTCGTTATGATTCCGAGAATGGGATAAAATTCAAGAATCTCATGACTCTGCTTTATCTCCTCAACCTTCCTTTCGGTTTCCTCATCGTCCAGCCAATAAGACTCATTGTATTCTGTATCGCCCGAGCCAAAAGAGTGGATGCCAACCTGCGGCTTGCGACCATTCCCAACACTGATAGAAGCACTATGGTTGGGAGTGCGCTTATCAGGACGCTCAAAGACATTGCTTGACCAGATGACGAACGAACCTCGAGTTTGGTCGTTCAGTGCCTTGTCCTCACGATACTTTTCCTCTTCCTGAGCCGCAATCCTTGGGCACACAGATTTCAGTTTACACAATTCGTCAAATTCGCTCTGCGAGATGATGAAGCGGTCAGCCAGCGTCTCATACGCCAAACCATATCTCAAGACAGCGTACGCAGTCTCTGGGAAACCAGCTCCGTTCAGTGCCTCTGCCATGTGCAGATAGAGAATTGGGATACGAGTATAAGGAACATAAGCCTGACGAACATCCGTTCCAGAGGAGTGCCCCCTACCATTCAGCCATTTGTAGATATATAATCTCTCTGTACTCAAATTCGCATTATATTTCGAGGCAGAGGGGTCGCTGCTCATATTATATACAGAAGAAAGGCGTAAGTCACCCTTTAGCAACGGACTACGATACAAAGTAAGATCCTCTGAGCCTTCGCGGATATAGATTTCTGATGCGCTACGGTAATCATAGAAGACGTACTTCTGCGCAGCTGAGATATCCTTAATCCGCTGAGATGGCATCACTGCAGGATAGTAGTTGTTCTTATACATCGAGTTAAAAATCTCGCTGATGTTGTTGTAGTTACCATAGAACGCTGCGGTATCGCAAGGAATCACACCCAAGTTTTCGTCGGTCATCGAGACACTGAAACGGTTGTAGTAAGAATCTTGATAATCATTAAGACCAAAGTTATCACCATCCCAACGATCCCATATCTTCAAATAACGACCAACATTGCGCTCTTCGTTCGGATAGCAGAAGAAGTCATGATACATGCTCACAGCCAACTTATAGTCTTCGGGATTACCAGAGCAGGTGCCCTTCCACATATAGAGTTCAGCCAAAAGCGCACGCACAGGAATAAAGAAGTTGCCAAAAGAGATTTCGTTCCACTTACCTGAGTAGCTGGGACGCAACTCATTGTTCTTCTCCATAGAAGGATACTTCTGCAAGTCATCAATGCACTTATCAATGACAGCTTCCATGTCGAGCACGTTCTCGGGATTTGCCACGATTGCTTCAGCGGCATCGGTTGTCAAGATAGGTTGCTGCACGAAAGGCACTGCACCGTAAATCTTGACCAGCTCGAGGTAACACCATGCACGGAAACACTTCGTAGCACAAATCTCCTTCTCGTATTTGTATGTGCCATACGTCTTCTGGAGCGAATCCACGTATGCGAGATAGATGTTGCACGAGTTGATGACAGCGTAGTAATCCGTCGGCTGATTATAGATGTTGCCCACTTTCTTGATGGGGTCATAAGGTTGGGTCTTGTCGGGCGTATTGTCATACAATCCCTGAAGATGGGCGGTGGCATGGATAGGATCCACATCCAGCAAGTCTGCACGCANCTCACCCAGNAGCACTGTGCGTTCTGCCAGNTTCTGCATGCGCTGCACAATGCCCATCATCTGATAGATGGTGTCTTTGGGAGCGAGATCGGGGGTCACAAGATTGTTCTCCGCCTCAAACATGTCTTCGCAAGACGTTGTGGCAGCTCCCATTCCCAACAGCAGCAAACCACATGTTATGATTGATTTTACTTTCATAATCGTAATAGTTGCAAATTAGAGGTTAATCTTCACACCCAGNNGGNAGCTGCGTCCTNACGTGANATAGCCAGCGTCGATGCCCTGCATCAACACGNCATTTCCGCATGACANTNCGGGATCTGAGCCCAGATACTTGGTGAAAGTCNACAGGTTGTTAGCCGCAGCCCATACCGTCAGTCCCTGAATGTACTCATTCTGGATAGGGAGCTTGTAGGACAGGGTGATGTTCTTCAGCTTCAGGTNAGAACCATCTTCTATCCAACGGTCGGAGAAGCGAGCGTTGCCCATTGGGTCGCCGTAAGTAATCTTTGGAATATCAGTGGTACTGCCACCCTTCTCCTCAGCCATCCAACGACGGTTCATCGCCTTGGTCTGGTTGATGAACATAGAACCACTCTCCAAAAGTGAACGCTGGTAGTTGTAGATGTCGTTGCCCAACGAGTAGTTGAAGTTAGCAGACAAAGCCCAGTTCTGTGCAAAGTGGAAGTTCAAGTAGATATTACCGAAGATATCGGGATTGGGGTCGCCGATAATGAAGCGGTCTGCATCATCAATCTTGCCATTGTTATCCTTGTCAACAAAAATCATGTCGCCAGCCTTGAAGGGCTGCTTGTTATCGTTCTCATCAACAATGAACTTGCCATCAGCTGCGGCCTGCTCAGAAGTACCATACACACCCTTGGTCTTATAGCCGTAGAACACGCCTGCGCTCTCGCCTACTGCTGAACGGATGGTACCACCATAGATCTCGGTGTCGAAATAACG
>WFMB01000058.1 GCA_009177185.1 Bacteroidales bacterium | reverse complement strand
AAGCAACAGCGAGAGTTATATAGATGATTATGAATAAAAACGAAAAGACAGAATTTATTGCACTCGATGTGTCGTAGTCGCTACACAGGCTGCGCACTCCCGATGAAATAGCCATTTGCAGACCGACAACCACCACGCCTGCCAACAGGATTAGCCACCCTTTGAAGAACGCCCACAGCGAGGCGTAGGTGTAGGCTTTGAAAATGAGATTGAAGAGATAGAACACATTGTTGATTGTGTCATACGACTCGCGAGACCGCTCGTCGTGGCAAGTGAGATGCCAGGGCGCAAACAGCCATCCGAGTACTGGCACCTTCCTGTCGAGAGCACCCTTTGGGAAGCGGCTCATTGGCCATGGGTCAGCAGAAAGCCAGGGCACAAACTTCATGGGTGAATAAGGTTCAGCCTCGTTAAAGCTACCGTGAATCACTCCACTCCCTGCATCGCAGAACGGTATGCCACCGCCCGCAGAAGCAGCAGGTTTCTGTGCAACCTCAGCAGGCGTGCACACGCTTGCAGGGCATCCACAGTTAGGGCAGTCGCTAAGGCTGTCGCTGAACACCTGCCCACATTCTACACAATACAAGTTTGCCATAATAGGTATAAAGTTTTTCGGCAATCCACAGGCTCAATGAAATGTCGGGTTAGTATTAAAAGTTATTACAATGTCCGTCAGCCACGACCAAAAAGTAGCGAAGCCTCATTCTGTTTTTCATTCATAAGTGGGTAGGCTTGGACTTCTCTTGTAGTTCACCCTAATTACATTTTTATTTGAGGAATTGTCCAAGTTTCACTTACGGAATAACAAAAATGCGCTTTATTTTGAATCGTCGAACTTACGTTAATATAATTTTAGTTTTGTGTGATATGGAGTTCCCAAAGGATGTTTAGGATTACCTGTCTTTAGTTTAGATAAACAAAAGATATTACGCGAGTTCTCTTTGAGAAGATTTATCAAATCTTTTGCGATTGCTTTGGTGTATCTACGTCTATCCACAAGATTGCCATAAGCCAACAGAACATCGGCGGTTGGGTATTTCTTTAACAAGTCGGAAATGTGCTCAAAGTTCTCATTGACAAGAGTTTCATCCGCCTCAACAGGCAACAGGTCTGGTTTGGTAGAGCGCAAAGGATATAAGTTCACCATTACGAATCCATCGTATCCGTTATTTTCTGTTATGGCAAGAACAAACCTCATCGTGGGGTCAATCTCCTTGTCGTCGGCAACACTTGGGTTGAAGCCAACGACAATAAGCATCTTCTCACCTTCTTTGATTAAAGAAAACCGAGTTTCACACCTCTGTTCAGGAAACATTTTGATGTTGTCGTAGTTCATATCTGATAATTTAGATGTTGCAAAGTTAGCACATCCACAACAGANAGCGAACTACCAGCAAAGACGAAGATGANACAGAACTGTNTCCGNTTTGTCACANANCTNCCAGTTCGNNAGAAAACTNACGAAAGAAATCGCGATGGAGCACCTTGCTAATCCGCATTAACAAAAGGGTGTCAATGCTGTTCTTCTCAAACAAGCGGTAAACCATCTTACGGGAACAGCCCAACTTGCCAGCCAGCCACGATACACCGCGCTCCTGACGTTCTAACTCAGCCTTGATTCTCTCGCCGATACATATCATACGTCCAACCTTATAAGAAAGGAAAAGGCGGGGAGTCTCATCGCTCGTTCCGCTTATAGAGGCTCTAGCCAGCCCATCCTTAATAGAACGAGCAACGCAGAGCCCACGCCTGTGAGATTATATATATAAAATATGTATGCACCAAGATTTGCCATACGAAGCACTGGCATACCGTGGGGCAGTATACATGGGTATATAATCCACACATGGGCATCTATCGTTGCATTGTCCTTGATTAAGGTTGAAACTGCTAGATTTCTATAAGCCAAGAGACAAAGCGTGATAAACGCCTTCCATAATGATGCAAAGGTAAGGAAAACTTCACGATACAGCCAAACTATTTGACTTTTTATTTCGTTGGTGTCCGATAAATGCGCCTGACCCTTTTGGAACGCCAATACTCGCCTCGTTCCGTCCGCAGAAGTACTCCAGTACTTCCGCTGAAGTACTGGAGTACTACCGAGGGAGGATTGCAGTACTGCAACTGAAGTACTGGAGGCGGTGTGTGGCATGGGGAAGTGCGAGGCTGCGCAAGGGAATTGGAGCGAGAAGGGTGCTTGCCGAAGCCCAAAACAAAAGAAGGAGGACGTCCAATGTCCTCCTTCTTCTATGCTCAATCTCTTACAAGAATTGTTCTTACTTCACGTTGCCGACCTTGATGAGGTACTCGGCAATCTGCACAGCGTTCAGGGCTGCACCCTTTTTGATTTGGTCGCCTGAGAGCCAGAACGTGAGACCGTTCTCGTTGGCGAGGTCCTTGCGCACACGACCTACATACACGTCGTCCTTGCCTGCCGTGAAGAGTGGCATCGGATACTGCAAGTTCTTGGGGTTGTCAATGAGTGTCACACCGTCAGCAGCAGCGATGGCAGCCTGTGCCTCTTCCACCGATATGGGCTTCTCTGTCTCCACCCACACAGCCTCAGAGTGGGCACGGAGCGACGAGATGCGCACGCACATGGCGGAGCACTTCGCGTCAGTGTGCATAATCTTACGAGTCTCGTTGAACATCTTCATCTCTTCCTTCGTGTAGCCATTGTCTTGGAACACGTCAATCTGAGGAATCACGTTGTATGCCAACTGATAGGCGAACTTTTCCACGGTTGGCTCTTTGCCTTCCACCAGTTCCTTGTACTGCTGCTGCAACTCAGCCATAGCTGCGGCACCTGCACCTGAGGCACTCTGGTAGCTTGCCACGTGGATGCGCTGGATGTGGCTCAAATTCTCAATGGGCTTGAGCACAACCACCATCATGATAGTGGTGCAGTTCGGGTTGGCGATGATGCCACGAGGACGGTTCAGCGCATCTTCGGCGTTGCACTCAGGCACTACCAATGGCACATCGTCGTCCATGCGGAACGCACTGGAATTGTCAATCATCACTGCACCATACTTCGTGATGTCCTCTGCGAACTCCTTTGAAGTTCCAGCACCAGCCGAGGTGAAAGCAATATCAACGCCCTTGAAGTCATCGCCGTGCTTGAGGAGCTGCACTTCATACTCCTTGCCACGGAACGTGTACTTCTTGCCAGCACTACGAGTAGAGCCGAAGAGCACAAGCTCGTCAATTGGGAAATTTCTCTCATCAAGAACACGAAGGAACTCCTGTCCTACGGCACCACTGGCACCGACGATAGCTACTTTCATCTTGTTTACCTTANTTGNTATTGAAAATGTTNATTATCCGTAAAAAACGCTGCAAAATTACAACTTTCCAATAGAAAAAAGAAANGGGAACGATGGGAAAAGCGTANCTTTGNACAAAATNCATGCGTTTCCACGCACAAACGCACTCATTGGACTACTAAACCTATCACCCCTTGGACGCAATCACCACATATCTACCCATCACCGACCCGACGTGGATATTCCTCCTCGTGCTATGCGTGATTCTGTTTGCCCCCATGATTTTCAGCAAGCTACACATTCCGCACATCATCGGCATGATTTTGGCAGGTGTGCTGATTGGCGAGCACGGATTCAACATCTTGGCGCGCGATGCCTCGTTTGAACTCTTCGGCAAGGTGGGCATCTACTTCATCATGTTTTTGGCAGGTTTGGAAATGAACTTGCAGAATCTCAAACAGAACCGCACGAAAGGTCTCATCTTTGGTGTTATCACCACGTTCTTCCCCTTCGTCTTGGGTCTCGTGGCTGGTTATTACTTCCTCCACTACAGCTTCTTAGCCTCGCTCCTGCTGGCATGCATCTTCGCCTCCCACACCTTGGTGGCTTATCCCATCGTGGGACGTTACGGACTCAGCAACTCTCCATCCGTCACCATTTCAGTGGCAGCCACGATGGTCGCGCTCCTCTCCGCCCTGCTCTTCTTAGCTGGCATCGCTGGAGTCATCAAGGGTACAGGCGGCTTGCTCTTTTGGGGGCTTTTCGTCATCAAGTTCATCATCTACATCTTCGCCATGTTCTTCCTCCTTCCACGCCTTATCCGCGTGTTCTTCAGGAAGTACAGCGAACCTGTCATCCAGTTCACCTTCACCTTGGCAGTGGTGCTCCTTTCCGCAGCCGTTGCCGAATTGTGCGGGCTTGAAGGCATCTTCGGAGCTTTCCTTTCGGGCTTGGTGCTCAACCGTTTCGTGCCCAACACATCGCCCTTGATGAGCCGCATCGAGTTCGTCGGCAACGCCCTTTTCATCCCCTACTTCCTGATTGGCGTGGGCATGCTGGTGAATGTCGCGCCCATGTTCCGAGAGACACAAGCGGTGGTCGTGGTGGTCATCATGGTGGTGGCTGGCACATTGTCCAAATACCTGGCAGCCTACATCAGCCGTAAAATCTTCCACATGACCCGTGCAGAGGGCGTGATGATGTTCGGATTGACCGAAGCCCATGCTGCTGGCGCTCTCGCCATGGTCATGGTCGGTGTTGGGTTAGAGACAGCCCCAGGCGTGCCCCTCATGAACAATGCGGTGCTCGACGGTGTGGTCATGATGATTCTTATCTCATGTATCATATCTTCTATCGCCACCGACCAAGCCGCCAAGAAGTTGAAGGTACAGGGGGGATACACCGACAAAAAGACACGACGAGACAGCACCGCCCTCGACGACGAGAAGATACTTATTCCCATCAACGAGCCAAGCAACATCGGCACCTTGATGTCCACAGCGTTCATGATGCGCAACCGTCAACTCAACCGCGGACTCATCTGCCTGAACATCATCAACGATGCTGACCTGAGCGACCAAGCACAGGCGCACAGCCGTGAATGCCTGGAGATAGCCACACAACTGGCATCCGCTGCCGACGTGCCCGTGCAGACCCAAACACGCCTTGCCGTCAACTTCGCCACAGCCACCATCCACGCCCTGTGCGAGAACGATGCCAGCGAGATTCTCATCGGCCTGCACCGCCAACGCCACAAGGGAGACTCCTTCCTTGGGCTATTCGCACAAGGTCTCATCAATGGTCTTTCGCGCCAAATCATCATTGTCAACCTCCACATCCCAGCCAACACCATCCGCAAGATAGTCGTGGCAGTGCCCGAGAAGGCAGAATACGAACGCGGCTTCTACCGCTGGATTAACCGTTTGGCACGCATGGCAGAAGACCTCAGTTGCCAGATGGTGTTCTATGCCCCGGAAAGCACCAACAACCTCATCTTCCACTACATGCGCGAACGTCACAAAAGCGTGCGCGACGATTACGAGATGCTGGAGTCGTGGACCGACTTCCCAGCCCTGCGCCACGAGGTCACCACCGACCAACTCCTCGTCGTAGTCACCGCACGTCATGGCNGCATNTNCTATCNNAGTGCCTTCTCAAAACTCCTACACCAACTNCAACAGCACNTCNCCCACACCAGCCTCATGCNCATCTACCCCGACCAGCAGGAACAGACAGGCGAACTCTACACCTTCACCGACCCACACCTTCACGCCGCTACAGACACCACACGTCTCGGCAAGTGGCTCAGCAAGTGGATTGGCGAAATGGGATGACGCCACGCCAACCGTCATTCTGACACGCTTGCATCACGGCATCATCATGCGGCAACCGAATAAAACCCACTACTTTTCATGATAACCCTCCAAAACATCACCAAATCCTTCGGCAACCTCCAAGTGCTCAAAGGCATCGACCTCCAAATCGGCAAAGGCGAGGTGGTCAGCATCGTAGGTCCATCAGGAGCAGGTAAAACGACCCTCCTCCAAATCATGGGCACGCTTGACACCCCCGACACTGGCACCATCCTCATCGACGACACCGATGTCACCCACCTCAAAGACAAAGAGTTGGCACGCTTCCGCAATCAGCGACTCGGCTTCGTGTTCCAGTTCCACCAGCTGCTGCCAGAGTTCACCGCTCTGGAGAACGTCTGCATCCCCGCCCTCATTGCAGGGAGAAGCAAAAAGCAAGCCACAGCGCATGCCAAGGAACTGCTCGACTTCCTCAACCTCAGCGAACGCGCCAACCACAAGCCATCCGAACTATCGGGCGGCGAGAAACAGCGCATTGCCGTGGCACGAGCACTCATCAATAACCCTGCCATCATCCTTGCCGACGAGCCATCGGGTTCGCTCGACACCAAGAACAAGGAGGAACTCCATCGGCTCTTCTTCGACCTGCGCGACAAATTCGGGCAGACCTTCGTCATCGTCNCCCACGNCGAGACGCTCTCGCAGATAANCGACCGAACCATCCNCATCAAAGNCGGGCTGATAGAGAACGTCATCGGAGCGCATGCAGGTGGCGACGACACCCAAATACCCATGCCCCCGAGCGAACCGACAGCCCAACATGACGAATCANTAACTCCGACCNTTTCTTAAACTTCTCAGAACTATGACAACACTACAATTAGGCAAGCGGAACCAGCTGAAAGTCCTGCGCAAAAAAGAGCATGGCGTCTATCTCGAAGGAGGCGACATCGGTGACATCCTGCTGCCCAAACGCTATGTGCCCCAAGGCGTCCAAGTGGGCGACACCCTCGATGTTTTCCTCTATCTCGACCAAGAGGAACGCCTCATCGCCACCACCGAACACCCGCTCATCGAAGTGGGTCAGTTTGCCTACCTCGAATGCACCTGGACCAACGAGTACGGTGCTTACCTCCACTGGGGGCTGATGAAGGACCTCTTCTGCCCATTCCGCGAACAAAAGATACGCATGCAGCGCGGCAAGCGTTACCAAGTCTATTGCTACATCGACGACAAGACCTACCGCATCGTCTGCTCCAGCAAGATTGAGAAGTTTCAGAAAGCCATCACGGAGCAGAATGACACCCGTCCATCCCGTTCCATCGACCGCGACACGCCAGCCGACCGCCGTGTCCTCATCGGCGACTTCTCCACCCGACTCTTCGAGCACCTCAAGCTCTCAGAGAAAGGCTTCACGCCCTACCACGACAAGTCGCCAGCCGATGAAATCTACGCCATGTTCGGTGTCAGCAAGAAAGTGTTCAAGCAAGCCGTGGGCGACCTCTACAAGCGCGACCTCATCAGTATCCGCCCCGACGGCATCGAACTGACCAACAAAGGAAAAGCCACAGGCATCGAAGAATGAACTGCACCCCAAAAGTTTTATATCTAACTTTTGGGGTGCAGTTCATTTGAGGGGAGGTGAAATAGGGGTAAGGAGAATTTTCTGTACCCTCAATTCAGTATCAATATGATTCTTTGCTATAAGATTCTAAAACGGTTCTGATTTCATAAAGAAGAACAGCTGACCGATAGATTATTTAAAAGTCATCATGGAATAATTGCCTTGAAGTGAATTTAAAGGTATCTATAAGAATATCCGATAATTAAATTATTGCCGTATAGGGAGGGGACNCCCTTTTCAATCAATTCAGTTACAGAAAGCAGTAGCAACACTTTGTACGATGCGAGTCTGCTCTTTGAGTAAGCCGTTTTNAGCTTCCCGNNACACNCTATGTAGTATACGTTCATTCAAACATTGCGGCATCTTCGGCTTCTTCCTGTGCTCTTGTTGAAACACCGCTTACAGCTAATATTTGGTCCTTGATGTTATAAAGTTCCTCCTTGAACGCTTCTTTCGGAAGTACTGAAAGAAGTCGAACACCTCCCATCTTATTCAGATGTTTTGTGATAAACAAATTTCGAGGTTTAAAGAATTGTGCTGTGATTTCAGAATTTTCCATAAGAAAATCAAAATATCCAAATACAGCCTCTTTCAAGCGAGCAATTGAGTACTTTGCAAAGTTTGTACGGAATCCGAAGCTTGAAAAAAAGAAACGAGTGTATTTATACTTATCCTCATTGTCCTCGTCAATGGTTTGATGAACAAACCACCATAGAGATGCTATGGGGTGGCGCCAATACCAGTCTGAGCCACAGAACCAGTGATCAATGATGTATGGAATATTGTTGAAACCCACATCTTTTACTTTTGGATAACGTTTTTGAACGTACTCAAATAAATCCACATGAGTAAGATATGTCCAAAACGATTTGTCTGCAGCCTGAAGAGGCGTTAGATTCGGAAACGCCTCATAGATTGCGACAGCTGAATCGCAATCCCCTTGCGGTGTAGGCACCAATTTGTCAATGAGTCCTTCGGGATAAGCGAGATTTGGAATCATCACAACTTGGTTGGTATCATAGTCGAAAGAGTTCTGAGAATAAAGGTCGAGGTTCTGTCCGTTGCGCACAGAATCGAACAGAGATTCGACATAGTTTTTTTTGAACGTTCTTTGTAGTAGCATAACTTAATCGTCTTCGTCATTGTCTGCGAGACTCGGCAGTGAGTTGAACAGTCGTTTGTAGGGGTTCATAAGGAGGATTTGGGCAAGACGCATTACTTCTTCTGGATCTTGAGTTTCGAGTGTTTCCTTGAAATCTTCAAGTTCGGGAGAGTTATCAATACGATACTTTAGAGTCCTTGCCCAAAGCGTGTGTTGGTTGCTCTCGTAATATAGCAAAGCGGTTACAAGTGCATTGAACACAAGCGAAGAGTGTATGATTGTAGAATACTGGCGATTACCCAATATCGAATCCTTATACTGATTATACATATCAGTCGGGAGTTTGATGTTGATTTTATCACCGCCAAGGTCAAACTTCGGCATCTTTTCCATCTTACCCTCGGTTATTTGCATAAATGAACCGAGTGAACGAAGTTTGTCATATTTTATATCAGCATCGTAGTAGAACTGACCGATGAAAGCAAGGAGGTCTCCGAGTTCAAGGTCAAAGTATAAGCCAAAATAATCTTCATGGACATTGCTGTTGTAATAGTTCTTGATGGGCTTAATTACAACCACTGTGCATTGGAAAGTAACACGTCCAGCCAATGCCGTGCGTGTTAATTCAATATGAANATGAGGCTCGTTTGNNAAGAAGCAGCGACNATAAAGGGTGGTCGGGCACTCAACTTCACNNGCATACTTAGCATCACCTTTCTTTATAAGTATAGCAATGTCGTGATTCTGCATATCAAGGTCAACATCAAACTTGAAAAGTCTATTTGTCTTTTCGATGTTAACCTTGGTCACTGATGGACGAGGCTCAATGTCATCGCCAATGCCAAGAACTGGGTACGGAAATGAAAGATTATTGATTTTCATAAGCTTTCAGTTTTAGTGCGTGGCGCATGTTATCCTTAAATAATATCTTAATTGNGTTNCGCTTGTCCTTATCAAGCACAACACTGGTCAAGAAATTGTCGCGTATCTTACCATTGTCGGTATAAACAATTTCCACAATATCGTCTGTCTGCTCGCCAATAGTGATTAGTTCGAGTTCGCCGTCGATAACATCGCGCTCCGAATGGATTATAAGAAGATGGTAATTTTTGCCATCTTCATTTTGAGCAGCTACGCGGAAACGTACTGGCAGATACACTTTGTATGTGCCGTCGCAGTTGGCGATTTTGGTTTCAACAAAATATTCGCCAGCGGTAGGTTTTCCACCTTTGCGTTTAGATTTCTTGCGAGAGTGACCGCCAATCCCCACGAGTATTTTATCGGGGTCTTCATCCTCAGGTCCTTCGTCGAGGGTTTCGCTCGACCCAACTTCAACAATTTTAACAGAACCGACATTGGCATTTTCTGGCTCGACTTTCTGTTTATTTTTCTTNTCGANAATATCNGTAANGANTNATACGCCCTCGTCCTTGACATGACCTGAAGGAGTTCCCATCTCCTGGTCTTTGTCTTCGTCATCTTCGAGAAGATTTTCGGGGACATAGAGAAGTTCGTCAAGACCAGTGACCTCAAGAGCTGTATCTTGTGCGTTGGAGAATAATGCAGCATAGCAACGCTGAATGAAGTCTTGGATTTCATTCATTGCGTCGGTACCCTTTTCAACTATGCGTCGGTTGCCGTCACGCCAGTTGGATGCTTTCCACTCGTCGTGTGCAGGATTTTCAAGCGACTGTAGTATCTTGTCGCCATTTCTGTTTGTACAAACAAATACGCCATGCACGCCATAACTCGTTTGAGTGCGTTTGCCATAAACAAGCATCAGCGGGCGACGCATATAGATTACCTTATCCTTGTTTACAGAGGCTTTGATAAGATATAGCGTACATTCGCCAAGAATAGGCAAACATTCGGTGAAAGCCATAGCTTTGTCCGAATGTCCAGCATCACGCACAGCCAGATAGTATGGCAGAGGTTTGAGATACCCACTTTTTGCAGTGTCATCAACATCGGACGGGAAGCGGGTGCGTATCAATGAGTCAAGCGTGTCAGCATTGATTTCCGTATCACCAATTTTGACAACAAGATGATTGGCGTATATTGCAAACCAAAAGCTTTTTATAGCTTCGTCAATCATTTCGTCAATAGCATCATATCTGTCGTGCTCGTTGAAACCGAGGATATAAAAACTTGTGCCAGACTCTTTGCGTTGGAAACGGACTGGGATTTTATCGATTTCAGTTATTGGCTTGCCCTCGTTATTGTCGTAGTAGCCTACCGAACTAACTTTCTGCCCATTGAAATTGTGGGAGCACAACCACGAGACTCCCTCAAAGGCATATCTCCCATTATCGGTCTGGGATGAGATAAATACAGTGCCGATAGGTGAAAGTTGGAAGTAGGCAGATTTGCCGAATCCAAATGAGCCACCGCTCTCCTGACCAATCTTTGAACTGACACCTGCAGCACGAGCAAAGGCATAGAATGGGGACTGCGAGGAGGTAGGATCATACTCCATGCCCTTTGTATTGTAGTCAGAGATACGGATATAGCCAATTTTGCTTCCACGCAGGTCACGCGCAAAGCAATCGGCCATAGCGGTGTACAAATCAACTGCCTTCTCCTGCCAACAGAAATAGCGTCGGCACTCATCAATGTGTTCTCTGAGTTTGAAGAAGTTCTCATTGTTGCGTGCGGTGATATTAGAAAACCCAAATTCAACGACCACCGGTTCTGACGGGTCAAGCACGGCATCGAGAGAATTTTGTACGGCTTCACGCANAAGCGCNGAGTAANGGCGTGAGCGGAAGTTTTGCATCATTGCGTCGTTGGGACCATCTTCGCGTCCACCCTCTTGTGGTGCGAAGTGCCAACAACACCCCCTCTCTGAATTTATTGTATCAATAGCCATATGTTTCTTTATCCATATATGGTTTGTTGAAATTGATTTGCAATTATTATCAAATTATCCCTGATGATAAAACTCACCTCCGAAGAAATCAAAGAAGCGATTAAAGAATTCCCAACAATAATTGCTATGCTTACCGAGGACAAAGTTACAGAATTATTCTGTATGGCAGATGAACTTCTGCAAGTTTTTTTAACTCTCTGATGGGAAAATACACGCTTGTAGAGTCCAACAGCCATTTATTTGTCCTTTTCTTCTCTGCTAAAACAACCTATAGTCGGGGTTTATATCAGTTTCTATGTCAATAAAAATTATTATATTTCTACCAATTTAGTGAAAAGTCTTCATATTGCAACAACTTTAGTATTTTATTTATCTTTGGGTATTAACCATGTAAATCTTATACAAAATAAGTCAAAGTTCTCATAATCCCGAATGTTCAGAAACCTCTGTTACCAAGATACGATGACCAAGGTTATGTACGTTCAGAACAAAAGCGTCTTTTATGTTCACCCCAAAGGAGGGCAAACATGGGTCATCAAGTGCTTCGCTGCGAGGTGTGCTTCCACGGCATAAAAATCGGAGTCCCCGACATCGGTTGACCGATGTCGGGGACATCGATTTTGAGGGGTAAAAATAGAGGGGTAAGGGGCGAGAGAAAAACCTGCTGCTTATCTCACCCACTGCTCTGGGTTCAGACGCGTGCTTCCGTTGCGCAACTGGAAGTGCAAGATGTAACGTCCATCTGAATCTTGCCCCACAGCACCCAAGATGTCTTTCGTCTTCACGCTTTGTCCCTTCCTCACCGTCACGGAGGAGANACCAGAATATACAGATATATAGGAGCCATGACGNAGCATGACAATGTAGCAGCCACCNTNCNGGAANACGGAACTTACCGTTCCATTGAACACGGCACGAGCTGCGCAGCCTTGCTGGCCACGGATGTCAATGCCTTTGTTGTCCAGCATCACATTGCGAAGCCCTGCCACTGCGTAGTTTCCGTAACGCCCCACCACATTGTAGCTGCCAGTGATGGGCATGGGCAGGCGTCCCTTGTTGCTCACGAAGTTGCTTGACAGCTTGGCATCGGCACTGGCATCGTTGCTCTTCCATGCCTCGAACTTCTCACGCTCTTCCTTTTCCTCCTTCGTGGCAGTCTTCACGTTCGCTTCAGCAGCCTTGACTTCGGCTTTCGCCTTTTCCTCAGCGGCTTTGGCTGCCACCTTCTCGGTCTCAGTCTTGGCCGCCCTGCGAGTGGCTTCAGCAGCCTCGGCAGCCTTGCGTGCCCGTTCTGCCGCAGCCTTTGCCTCGGCCAACTTGCGTGCCTTCTCGCGCGCCTCGGCTTCTGCCTTTCGCTTGCGTTCGGCTTCCGCCCTGCGAGCTGCCTCTATCTCCGCTTGGATGATGCGGTCTATCTCTGCGTTGATGGCGGCTTCCTTCTTCTGATAGTCCTTGATTTGCTGCTGCACCATCGTGATGTTCTTGTTGAGGAAATTCACCTGCGTCTGGCAGTGTTCCTTCATGCCCTGCAACGACTGCTTCTGCCGCTCCACCGTCTGCAAGTTCTGTTCCTTTTGGGTCTTGGCTGCCAACAGCTCGTTCTGCTTGGCTTTCACCTCCAGCTGTTTCTCTTTCAGCAGTTCGCCCTGTGCCTTTTGGAAGGTGGAGTACTCGCGCAGATAGCGCAGACGGCGCATCACCTGCGAGAAGTTGTCGGCCGAGAAGATGAACATCAGCTGGTTCTGCACCGACTTGTTCTTGCGCATGTGTACCATGGCTTTCGCATAACGCTTCTTCTTCACCTCCAGTTCCTGCTGCAAACGGCTCAGCTCGTTGTTCAGCGTATCGATGGTCACGTCCAGCGAGTGAATCTCCTTGTTCAGGCTATCAATGGACTGCTGCTGCTTGCCTATCTGATGGTCGAGAATCAACACACTATCCAAGCTCGCCTTCACGTCCTTGTTCAGCTTGGCGAGTCGGGCCTGCGACTGCTTCTTAGCCGCTTGTGTAGCCGCCTGTTCCTTTTTCAGCTGGGCTTTCGTAGGGGCAGGCTTCTTCTGCTGCGCTGTCTTAGTCGTAGTGGCTTTCTTGACCGTGGTTGTCTGCTTGCCACGGTTCTGTGCCGCCAACGGAAGCGCCAGCACTGCTGCCACAATGATGATTACGATTGTTTTCACTGAGCCATCAGGTTGCTAAAGAGTTTGTTGGCATCCGTCTTCACATACTTGCTCGACACGGTTGTATGAGCCTCCCAGTTCGCGGCATTGCTTTTGTTCGAGAGCTGCAAGTCAAGCTGAATTGGTCGGTTGGCAGGAATCGTGTAAGACAACCTGTCCGAGTTCTGCGCTTCCTGCCAAAAGAAGTCTTGAATTGTACCGAAGCCTATGTTGTTGTTCTTCAGCGAAGAGAACTCTTCGTAGGTAGTGCTGACATAACGCTTGTTCAGACGGTCAATGACCAGCGCGTTATCGGGCGAGAGTTCCAGCCTTCCCACCTCGGCAATGCCCAAGATGGGGTCCACCAACGTAATCTGAATGACATCATCATAACGCATACGCAAAGAGCCTGTCGTGGCGATGTCCTTGTCCCCTTGCCTCAGCCGCACCTTCACCTTGGCAGTGAAGTTCGTGCCAGCCACGACTCGGGTCGTTGCCGAAGCATCCTCTTTGTTCTTCTTGTCCTTGGAGGGGGTTGGCACATTCACCGTCTCCACTGGCATTGTCTTGTCTTCACCATTGTCCGTGTCCGTCTTGGTCGAGCGACACGATGCCAGCATCAGCAATGCGGGCACCAGCAGCNATANCANTCTNTTNATTTCNTCTTACGATTTTTCTTGTTTATCTTTTGAATGTGCTNTAGCACATCATCACTCATCTCTTCCCCGTCTTTCNCCATCTGTTCCACAGCCTTATCCATCCNCACACCTGCCTCTTCATAACGCTTTAACTGGTAAAGCACCCACGCATACGTGTCCATGTAAGTGCCATTGTTCTGTTCCAGCTCGTTCGCCCTCCTGCTCATCTCTTCCGCACGACTGNGGTCCTTCTTCTTNANCGAGAGGTAGTANGCATAGNTGTTCAACACCATCGCATCATCCTTCGTATAGACCAAACACGAGTCANACGNCAGAAANGCCTGNTCGTCCTGTCCCAACTTATGGTAGATGTCGCCCAGCAACGCATACATATTTGTATATAGCTTCAAACGNTTCGAGCCACCTNNCTGCTCNACATGCCCCAAACCGCCACGNAACGCCTCAACCGCCTGTTCCAGCTTGTCTTGCTGAAAGTAAGCCACACCCAAATAATAGTAGAACACAGGGGCTTCCGTCTTATAATCCACCGCTGGTTTGCACACGTTCACCACCCCCACGGTGTCGTTTTCCTCAATGGCATACGACAACAATTCCTGCCGAGCCATGTTGTTCTCGGGATCCATTTCCAGTATACGCCACAAGTCGGGCTTTATCAGCGTCCTCGGCATCCTCTTTGTCACCATGTAGCGCACTTTCAGCTCCAGCAGTTCAGCCTGTTCTGGCGACTGCGACAGCACCTCGTCAAACAACCGCATGACGGCTACAGAGTCGCTCCCTGCGGCAAGATTCTCGTGTACCATCACGCCCATCATCCTCACCCGTGTCGCATCATCCACATCCTTGCTCGTCAGCAACCGCCGCATATAAGCATGGTAGAGCGAATCCTCGCCCTCCCCCTTGTAGTAGTTCGCCATAGACAAGAGCAACGCCCCATTCTCCTGGTCTTTCTCCTCCACCGCCTTGAACTGCGCCAATGCCTCCTCCTTGCGTCCTGCGTCCAGATACAAGTCGCCTATCACCACCTGATAGCGCAAGTCGTTCGGATACTCCCCTGCCAACCGCTCCATTTCCTCAAAAGCCCGCGCCTCGTCCTTCATCTGCAAGAACAGGCGGAACTTCTCCATCGACAGCATCTCGCTCTTCCCTTCCTTCACCTCAATCTTGTCCAGCACCTTCACCATCTGCTCGTAGTCCTGCTTCTGACCATACAAATCCAGCAACATCATCAGCACCTCCCCCTTCTCAGGCCAGCGTTNCGCCATCTCCTCCACGTGCTTCAGTGCCTCCTCATTGCGATGATGCTCCACATAGAGCGACACCAGCAGGTTCTTATACCAATCATTGTCAGGATACAACCTGCANGCCTCCTNCAGCATNCCAATAGACAACGAATCGTTGCCCANATAGCGATAAAGGTCAGCCAGCTCATACAGCACCACACCCGACGTTGGCTCCAACTTCCTGCAATAGTCGAACAGCTCAATGGCCTCCGCATAGTTGCGAGCCAGCTTCTGCCGTTCCGCCTCTTGGAAAAGATAGTCAAATTTCACTCCTTGCGCCCCAGCCGTCACACACAGCCAGCACACAAAGAAAAAGACGCCCCATTGTCGCCAATCGCCCATCTTCACATTGCTCATAATCAAAATTTTGTGCAAAGGTAGTGCTTTTTCGATTAAGAACTAAGAATTAAGAGTTAAGATTTAAGAAAATGTCTTAACTTTGCAACCGCCACACAGCAAGAATCACCCCACATCCTTTTGGTGCTTGCGCGATGGCAAACATGGAATATCAAACCCTTTCGTAGCAATGAATTGGCTTCAACTCATCTCCAATAAACGTCTTGGTCAAGAAGACCTCCACGGCCGTCATGGTGACGACCGCACCGAGTTCAAGCGTGACTACGACCGCCTCATCTTCTCCGCCCCCTTTCGGCGCATGCAGAACAAGACACAAGTGTTCCCTCTCCCTGGCAGCATCTTCGTCCACAACCGCCTCACCCACTCGCTGGAAGTAGCCAGTGTGGGGCGCAGCCTGGGCGACGACGTGGCTCACCAGCTCATTCAGCGGCATCCCGAACTTGCCCACACCCTCTTCGCCGAGATTGGCTCCATCGTCTCAGCCGCCTGCTTGGCACACGACATGGGCAATCCCCCCTTCGGTCACTCTGGCGAACGCGCCATCGCCTCCTACTTCAGCGAGGGCGACGGCATCAAATACAAAGGTCAGCTCACCCCCGAGCAATGGGCAGACATCACACACTTCGACGGCAACGCCAACGCATTCCGCTTGCTCACCCACCAATTCAAAGGTCGTCGCCAAGGCGGATTCGTCCTCACCTACTCCACGCTTGCCGCCATCGTCAAATACCCATACCCTGCCATCGAAGCCACCAAGCAGAAGTTTGGCTACTTCACACAAGAAGAGCCTCTCTACACACGCATCGCCACAGAGCTTGGCATCGGAAAGACNTCCATTNGCTGGNTGCGNCATNCCCTCGCCTANCTGGTCGAAGCCGCCNATNACATCTGTTATGAAATTATGGACTTGGAANANGCCCACAAGCTGANANTCCTCTCCTTTGAACAGACCCGCGACCTCATGCTTGGCTTCGTCAGCCCCAACCGCCGAAACCAGATTATCGAGCGCGCCACCGACACGACCGACCTCAACGAGCAAGTGGTGTATTTCCGCTCCTGCGCCATCGGTGCGCTCGAACGCGAGTGCGTTCGGGTCTTCGTCGAGCATGAAGAAGAAATACTCAACGGCTCATTCCGCGGCTCCCTCATCGACTCAGCCTGTCCGCTTGTCCACGATGCCTACGAAGCCTGCGTCAAGGTGGCGAAGAGCCGCATCTACCGCAGTCGCGACGTGGTGGACACCGAGCTTGCCGGCTACAAAATCATCTATACGCTGATGAGCCTCTTCATCCATGCAGCGATGAACCCACAGCACGCCTACAGCCGCCTGTTGCTCGACCGCGTGTCCTCGCAGTACGACGTCGATCATTCCGACACCTACGTCCGCATCATGGCAGTCCTCGACTACCTTTCAGGCATGACCGATGTCTTCGCCCTCGACCTCTACCGCAAAATTAACGGCGAAAGTCTCCCCATGATTTAGTCTCTTCAATACTCAAACACGCTGCCACCCAAGAACTCGCGCAAGAGAGAGTCGGGCGGAAGCAAATCGACAGAAATATCGTGGAAACGATTGCAGACCCAGATGAGACGCTGCGCCTCACCATAGTTCGGGTCAGTCTTAGGCACTTCCTTCAACAGAGGAAGTGCTTTTTGTTTCAAGACAGCCAGTTCATATTGGAATGACGTGCAGAAATTGATGTCAGCATTCTCCTGGAAAGGCACAATCCAGTGGTTCTCCCCCCTGCGCACCGAAGCCCATCGTGCCAGCGTCTCCGAAGCGGTCGTGTTGCGAAACTGCGCATCACGCACCATGCGGCGAATCAAGCGGTTATCGGTGGTACCATAATAAGTCCCGTTGTCCTGCTTCGCCACGGTGAGACCCGATATATAGACACGCAAGAGTGCCTCATCGGGGATGCTTCCAAGCAGCAGCGGGTTCAGCGCGTGGATACCCTCCATAATAAGAACGGTGTTAGGCGTGAGCCGCAGATGGCGACCGCTGGACACACTCTTACCCGTTGGGAAATCATAACGGGGAAGCTCAATCTCCTCGCCCTGCAACAACTGGTTGAAGTGCCGCTGGAACAGTTCCATGTTCAAGGCATAGATGCTCTCAAAGTCGTAGTCCCCCGACGCATCGCGCGGTGTCAGCTCGCGGTCCACATAATAGTCGTCGAACGAGATGGTGTATGCTGTCAGCCCGTGCTGCTCCAACGCCATGCAGAGCTTCTTGCTGAAAGTCGTCTTGCCGCTCGACGAAGGTCCTGCAATCAAGACCGCCCGCACCTTCGGACGCTGCGACACCGCCTTTCCTATCAGCTGGATGCCGCGCGTCTGGAGTGCTTCCGCCATCTTCACCATCTCCTCCGCACCCCCATTGTCGATGATGCGGTTCATCATGCCGATGGAGAGGAACACCGTCTTCAGATGATGAGAAAACAGATGCCGTCCTCTGACACGACTGACCTGATACTGAATCGCCTCATCAAGCGTTTTCCCTTCAAAACCAGCCTTAATTTGTTCTGAAATCTTCAAAAAAGCCCCGTTCACTTCGAACTTTTCCGAACTTTTATTACTTTTGCACTCGCATGGCGTGATTGTCTCCATTGGCATGAACAAGTTTAGTAAAGATTTGATGTGCCAAATATACGACAAATCTCTGAGACTCCCCTCACGCCAACAACTAAATTACACGTTTTATGTTGGAATTAACACAATTTTTAGTGCTCATTGGCTCGGTTGCCATGCTCATGTATGGCATGAAGGTGATGAGTGAAGGCCTACAGAAGATGGCGGGTAGNAANCNGCGCACCGTGCTCGGCACCATGACCACCAACCGCTTCACAGGCCTGCTCACANGTNCCTTCATCACCACANCCATNCAGTCCTCCACCGCCACNACAGTNATGACCGTCAGCTTCGTCAGCGCAGGGTTGCTCTCGCTCGCACAAGCCATCTCCGTCATCATGGGTGCCAACATCGGCACCACCGCCACCGCATGGATTATGGTGCTGGGCGGCGGCTCGTTCGACATGCGGCTGATTGTCTATCTCGCCATCGTGGTCAGCATCGTCCTCATCTACACCAAGAAAAACACGAACTTAGGCGAGTTCATCATCGGCTTGGCATTCATGCTGCTGGGTCTGACCACCCTGAAGAACAACGCCAACGACATGCACCTCGACGAAGTGCCTGCCATCTCCAACTTCTTCGCCCAAATCAGCGGATGGGGCTACGGCTCTTACTTCCTGTTCCTTACCATCGGCGGACTGCTCACCTGCGCCGTACAAAGCTCTGCCGCCATCATGGCAATCACCATGACCCTCTGCTCCACAGGCATCCTGCCCATCGACATGGGCATCGCGCTGGTGATGGGCGAGAACATCGGCACCACCGTCACCTCCAACATCGTGGCACTCTCAGCCACCACCCAGGCAAGACGCGCCGCCATGGCCCACCTCGTGTTCAACCTTTTCGGCGTCATCTGGGTCCTGGCGATTTTCCCCTACTTCGTCGATTTCATCTGCGAACTCTGGAACGTTGAATACACCCCAGGCGTGCTCAACACCAACGTGAACCGCGACAACCTCAGTGCCATCCTCGCCACCTTCCACACAGCCTTCAACGTCTGCAACGTCTGCATCCTCATCTGGTTCATCAAGCCGATGGAGAAGCTGGTGTGCCTGCTGGTCAAGCCCAAAGCGAACGAAGAGGAAGAAGAGGGCAAGCTGCACTTCATCTCAGGCGGCATCCTCTCCACCGCCGAGCTGTCCATCCTCGAGGCAAAGAAGGAAATCAACCTGTTCGTGGACCGCTGCGTGCGGATGTACGGCATGGTAATGCAGCTCCTCCACACCGAGAAAGGCGAGGACTTCAACAAACTCTTCAGCCGAGTGGAAAAATACGAAAGCATCACCGACAACATGGAGGTGGAAATTTGCGACTACCTCTCCAGAGTGAGCGAAGGNCGCCTGTCAGCCGAGTCGAAGCTGGAAATCNAGCACANGATGCGCNTGTGCGACGAGCTGGAGTCGGTCGGCGACTCATGCTACAACATCGCCCGCACCATCAACCGCAAGCGTCAGCACNNGCAAGNGGACTTCACCGAGANGCAATACGAGNACANNCACAACATGATGCAGCTNNTTGAGGCAGCCATGCAGCAGATGGCCCTGGTCATCGAGCACGGCGAGTACCGATTCGTCGATTTGCACAAGAGCTACAACATGGAGAACGAAATCAACAACTACCGCAACCAGCTCAAGAGCCAAAACATTGCCGACGTGAGCAACCAGCTCTACGACTACCAGATTGGTGTCTATTACATGGACCTCATCTGCGAGTGCGAGAAACTGGGCGACTACATCGTCAATGTCATCGAGGCCAGCGGTATCAGGGAGAAGAAAGCCAACGGCTTCAAAGTCACCTGAAACCATCCCCACACCGCCAAGAAACCCATAAATTTAGCCGCAGAAGCTCGTTAACGTGCTTCTGCGGCTAAATTTATGCACAACAACCCATCAAGTATGGATTAAAATCCTTACCTTTGTACCCACTTACAGGCATGGCCCCATAGTTCAATGGATAGAACAAATCTCTCCTAAAGATTAGATTCGGGTTCGATTCCCGATGGAGCTACACCACCCACGGGGTTAGTTTAGTTGGTAGAATATCGGTCTCCAAAACCGAGGGTCGGGGGTTCGAGTCCCTCACCCCGTGCTCAACAGGCGGTTCAAGAAGATGACTCTTCTTGAACCGCCCGTTTGGGTTTCCACGCAATGTATGAACGCCATGCTTACATTTTTCTTTTTATTCTTCATGAACGGGACTATACAGATGTTCAGGTATTTGGTACTCCATCTGCGGGGCTTCCGCATAACGATAGCACAGAATGCTATCCCGTATCTGATTGAAAATCCTCTCACGCCATTTGGCACTGTCATCCTTCAGCCCCGTTTCTCCATGTGGTGGATAAACTTCCATTTGAGTGTGCCAATAGTTCAAGTTTGTAGGAACATGTTCAACCCTGATTTCAACAGGAATCCCAACCACTTTACCTTTCTCATAAGATGGCATGGTAAAACCACTTTGGGCAAAGAATCTCGCCACAGTTTCGTATACATNTTTGTCCAGAAAAGTAANNGAGGNCAGTATATCTTGGCATAATTCGCTTGCACGATNAAATACTGGCGTGTAACTNNCGTTTTCCGTCANGCAGTGGATGNNTTCATCTANTAACACATTANCCTTACCATTCCATGTGTCACAGGCAGGGCTTTTCTGTACAAATCTCACATGACACGGCTTGAACAAACCACCATACAGATTCATCGACATGTGTGGCAAGTGCGTAAAGCACGCCTTCTTCAGTTTTCGCCGTCCATTAAATGTTTCAGGCTCAAGGTTATCCTCCACGCTACCATCTATACGATAGCACAGCAAATAATCACCAAAAGCATTCGACAACTCTTGGAATGGAAACGGCACAACAAAGCCCCTCTGTGGCAATATCTCTTTGGGGTAGTCCATCAAGAGGCGGATTCAGCGTTGTGTACAACCTCTAACAACTGCGATGAAAAGCCATTGATAGGCAAGTGACCTGCACACAGGAACTTGCCATTCCGTTCAACTGAATACACCACCTGACCTGTCGGTTCTTCAAAATATTGAGTCAAATGAAGTATCACACCTGCCGATGTGAGCAAGTCAAATGTAACTTGCCTATCATCTTTGTCATAGCAGACCATCGAATCAGTAAAACCTATTTTGGACACTTGTGTAGCAACAGTCCAAAATGCATCCTTCTCTGACAGAGTCATCAAATCTCCCCTATGCTTCATCAACGAGTCGAAAAGGGGGGCGCATTCCTGGCAATTTCTCTCCAAACGGAGGTTGATGCCCGTCTGCGGCAACTGTACATCGGTCACAGTGTTTTCTGCGCACNAGTTATATTNATANCNCNNTACGGGCGGCGTCATACCCATCGCAACNNAANNCNNCAGTATTCTCAGTCCCTTTTTCAGTTGCACGAAAACACTTTTGTGTTCATTCACCCATTCGTCAACCCGCAAAAAGTCCTTACTCATGCTTTGTTCATTATATTTATGATTTCGGGCTTAACGCACCAATGAAATCCGTTGTCAAGTATTNGGTTAAACNCTTCCATNTCCTTTTCGACATCCGCCAAAGCCATANTTCCACCCNTTGATTCGATTTGCGTTTTTAGCGTCAAGAACCCTGTATTTTGACCTTGAGCGTCTTTGCGGAAGCCGTATTCAATCGTAAACTGGCTTTGCCCAGAGTCATCTTGAATCAACTTTGTTTTTTCCCATCGTGTATAATCATCCTGCCCACCTTCCTCGATGTCTGATGTCAGTTCATCACTGAACACATTACCCATCACCTCTTTCGCCTGATACTTGCCTTCTGCCTGATACTCCAACTGATTATACTTGTACATCACCAGTTTTGACAATTCATTTATCCCTAATAATTGGAGATAACTAAACATCGGTTTCTTGAAATCCGAGAGCCTTTCATACTTTACATATTCTGGCTGCTTGACAGACAACTCAATAAAATCAACACCGAATTCATATACAACCATTCCGTTCTTGGAAACGAATTTCAACTTGTCCTCTGGCCTAAAAAGCGTCACTCCTTCCAAAGAGAAGTGTTCTTGAAAGAAACGCTCGATTTCAGCACCAAGCTCAGCTGGCTTGCCCTTTGTGTCAAAACGAAAAATCACATGAACATCCTTTAGAAAAGTTTTCGGATAGACTTTTCGTTCAATGGCTGGGAATGGATATGGCATATTACGTTCAGTTGGGAGTGAGCGTTTTTTGTTTACGCCCCTTTTGTTTTATATCAAAATTACGCCACAAAGTTAGCAAACTTGAATGAGAAGCCCAAACAAATAGAAAAAAAGTTGTAAACGGAACGCAAAGACATGGAAGAAAAATGACAATTTAGCAAGGGGAATACCCCTACAGATTAAAATCAAGGGGGCAATTCACCATCACCGCCTGCTTTTGTTTCCACACACCGTGACCTGCCAGCTCCACAATATATAATAATGTGTAGGCAGATGCACGGTTCATCGCCTCGTGTCTGTTCATGGACTATCTCTTGGGGAGAGATAGTCCAGCAGTGCTGCCGCCCCACTCCGTCCACGCCCATTTTCCCACACCGCTTATCCACCCCCTTTCAGAGCCTCAAAATCGGAGTCGGGGACATCGGTTGGTCGGAGTCCCCGACATCGGTCAGTCGGAGTCGGGGACTCCGATTCAGAGGCTGTGAAACCGCACCTGATGCAGCTATGCGTTATGGCATCGACTGGGGTCACTTTCAATAGGGGTAAAAGAGAGTGGTCGCAGTCTGAACGGGGGCGACAACCGCTGGTCGTCAAAACCAAACAAACCAAACAAAAGTTTGGAAACGCAGAATTATCGCGGTGGCGGAAGAGAAAGGTCGCTGTCTGTGGGCGACAAGGACAATCACGGCCATAGTTTGTATCAAAATCAAAAGTTATGGTTTAGTTTTTGAAACCTCACACGACATATTTCCCTTAAATTTGTCGCCAAGAATCGTCTTCGGACTAACTCTCCCCAAGAGTGCGTCTGTAGAACGATGCGAGACAATCGTCAGTGCCGCCTACTATTACACATTATTATATTAACAGTTTTATCTAATTATTTACAAAATCAAAATCGTATGAAGAAGATTTTACTCTCCGCTTCACTGCTCCTGTCGAGCATGGCGACTTTCGCCCAGCTGCCCGACGCATCACAGTGGAAGAAGGGCGATGAGATTACCGACAAGATTGGTTGGGGCAATCTCAGCTTTGAAGAGCCTACCAGCGATGACCAGATGGACAGCTGGAAGCTCGAATCCTCTAAAGGAAGTTTCACCAAGACTGGTGGTCTCTTTGAGGTGTATGACGGCGCAGACGTTGACCTCTATCAGGTAATCCAGCTCCCTGCTGGTATGTACCGAGTAGAGTGCCAAGGCTACTACCGTTGCGGTAACTCATGGGACGACGACCCAAACTCTTTCGGCAATCCCGAAAAATGGGCTGACAACGCTTTGCTGTATGTGCAGAACGGTACATACGACATCGAAAGCAATGCTTTCACTCCAGCGCGCACATTCAAGACTCCTTTGATGCCTCGTCTGTTCCTCGCTTATCCTGAACAAATCTATGTAGATGAAGTGAAAGAAAGTTGGGACATGTCCGACGGTGACTACGGCAACAAGGGCTGGGGTCCATGCTCTGTGCCTGGTTCATTGGCATGGTTCAACGCAGGTCTGTATCAGCCATACGTGGACGAGGACTATGACGAGACCAAGATTAAGTACAACACGACCACTTTCTTCTTGAAGGAAGATGGTTATGTGAAGGTTGGTGTATCTAAGATTGAGCCAAGATCAGATGACTCTTTCATGGCTACTAACTTCAAGATGTACTATGAAGGTGAAGTGGATGGCGAGACTGCTGAGCTGTTGGCACTGCAGGCCGAGGTGCAGGAGTACTACGACCAGCTGATGAAGATTCGCTCTAACTACAGCGAGGGTATGATTTACTCACTCATCGACGACGCAGTTCAGGACTTCGAGGACGACTACGGCACGCCTGACGAGCTGGAAGCTGAGCAGTGCGCTCCTGCCAAGGAGTATCTGCAAGACCTTATCCAAAAGGTGCTGAGTGCTGAGGCTGCATACAACCAGCTGGTTGCAGTGCTTCCTAAGATTGAGTTGCTGTACAACACTACCAACTATGCTGGCAAGGCTGAGTTTGAGGCATACGTGAAGGCTGCCCAGAACTGCCTCGACCCCGACTATGAAATGAGCGCGGACGACAACTTCGACTCTTTCAAGAAGGCATACGACAACCTCATCGCTGCCCGTGTCACTTACCTGATGACTCAGGAGAAAGTGAACGGCGCTTACAACTTCTCTTCTGCTATCGACATGCCTTNCTTCTGCCAAAACGAGNACNNTCCTGTTTGGAACGAAGAGGCTAANNCTTACCAGTTCCNAACCATCGANNGTCTGGAGGATGCTCTCCAGCCTGAGAACACATGGGCTACTATTCAGGAGCAGGGCTATGAGGAGGCAAGAGACGCTGAAGGTCACGAGTCATGGATTCGCGTCAGCGACGGCGTAACTCCTCTCTCTGAGAAGGCTGTTGAGAACCAGTGGTGCATCAAATCCACCACTTGGCACGGCGGTTCTCCTGCTGGCGTGACCATGCAGCACTCTTACCCAGCCATCGGCGGTTGGACTGCTGAACCTACTGGCAACCCAGAGTTGGTATACCAGACACTCACTGGTCTGCCTGACGGTTACTACTCTATGTCTGCCCTGATGTGTAATGCAGGTGCTGGCATCTCTGACCTCCAATTCGCTTACATCGAGACAACTGACGGCACGAAGGAGACTGCCCCTCTCACCAAGAAGGGCAACCCATGGTGGGGCGGCAACCGTGAAGCATGGCGCGCAGGTGTTTGGGAGAAGCTGAGCACTGCCATGGTATATGTAGGCGACGGCAAGGTGACTATCGGTGTATCTTCCGACGCTTTCTATGCAACAACTGGTTTCCAGCTCTACTACTACGGTGCAACTCCTGATTTCGCTTCTCTCTTGAAACCTATGGTTGAGAAGGCACAGGCTAACATCAACGACAACCTCATTTGGGCTGGTGACATCAAGAAGGCTAACGCAATCCTCACTTCTGTCGATATCGAGAATATCACTGACGGCGACGGCTATCAGGCTGCTCAGGCTGCCATTGCCGAGGCTAACCAGTACGTTGCCACTGCTTCTGCAGCTGTGAACAACTGGAAGGGTATCGACAAGTTCACAACTTTGGCTGCTCAGTATGAGGATGGCACTGCTGAGAACGAAATCGCGAACACTGCCATGATGGAGTCTCTCATGATTGGTGAGGGCGAAAACGACACTTACGAGCTGGCTATCCAGAACGATAAGGACTATAACGCATACGTTACTTACCTCGACTTCCGCGCTGCCATGGGCGACCTGATTAACGACAATGCAGTTGCTGCTGTCGTGGCTGAGCAGAACAAGAGCCTGATAGAGAAGATGGCTAACGACAAGNNACTGNCTGAGTTGCAGGCTGCTTTGGCTCTGCCATACNACAAGGCGCTCNTCGCTTCTCTCGGCACAGCCAACGCTTCTGAGACGAACCCTGTTGACATCACTGCNCTCCTCGTTAATCCTAAGTTCGACGAAGGTACGAAGGGCTGGACAGGCAACCCAACCGTGACAAGTTCTGAGGCTCTTGCTGCCGACCTCGGTGCTGCCGAGATGTGGAACTGCAACTTCGACGTATACCAGACTCTCTACTCGCTGCCTGCTGGCTGCTACAAGGTNGAGTGTCAGGCTNTNTACCGTGACGCTGGCGACGCCAAGGGCNCATACANCAGCTGGTGGTATGACGCAGCTGCCGAGACTGAGTACTGGAACAACCCGAACGCTAAGCTCTATGCCAACAAGCAGGAGACTATCATCAGCTCTATCGCATCTGAACTGTTCATGGAACGCTCGATGACTGCTTTCCGCGACAAGATGATTAAGTCTGAGGAGGCTGACGACGACGGCAACGACGTATGGGTTGAGCACTGGAAGACTATGAGCCTTGACGCTGCCGACCTCCCAGAGGGTCTTGCCGAAGAGCAGATTGAAATCAACACCGACGGCTGGTGGTGGGATATGGAGATTGACGACATCGATGAAATCTATTACTATCCTTCTTCTCTGATGGGTATCTCTCACCGTCTCGCTAAGAACCCAGAGGCTTACAAGACTGAAGTTTTGAGCATGGTTGAAGAAGGCGGTTCACTCCGTCTCGGTGTCAAGAAAGAGACACTTGTTTCCAACGACTGGGTAGTATTCGACAACTTCAAGCTCTACTACCTCGGCACAGAGATTCCAACAGGCATCGACGAGGCTGCCGCAGCTAAGGCACAGGTGGCTGGCGTGTTCTCACTGAGCGGCGCTCAGCAGCAGGGTCTGCAGAAAGGCATCAACATCGTGAAGATGTCTGACGGCACTGTTCGCAAGGTGCTCGTGAAGTAAGCAACCGTTCCAAAAGCGGATTTATAACGAATCCTGATAACGATGGTGGCTGAACCGATTTGGTTCAGCCACCATCATTTATGAGCCACTATGTATCAAATTCAAAAGTTATAGGTTTATACTTTGAAAACCGCATGAACCATTCTTCCGAACTTTACCGCCGAGAACAATGAGCGCACGGAGCGCAACGCCTGTGAATCATTGATTACACATTATTACATTATTAACACTTTTATCTAACCAATCAAAACCAAAAACTCATGAAGAAACTATTCACGTTTGTTCTGGCGCTGACCGCCTCTATGGGGGGGGGAGTTTATGCGCAAGGGTCTGCCAACTGGCAGGCTGGTGATGATGTTACTGCACAGATTGGGCTTGGTGACTGCGATGGCACGTTTACGGGCGATTGGACAGCCAACGACTATGACGGCGGTGACGTAAAGACACCTGGTAACTACTGGAAGGGCAGCATGCCCAACGAGTTCCGAGCAGTTGAAGACGGCAAGGGTGTTCTTGCCTTCTACAACCAGAAAGAGTTCGACATCTATCAAGTAGTGCAGCTCCCTGCTGGTTCTTACACCATCAAGGTGCAGTCCTACTACCGCGAGGGCAACCCTAACGACACCTTCGCGAACTGGAACAACAAGGGACGTGTCAAGAAGAACGCTTACCTCTATGCTTCTATCTTGAACGCAGCAGAGCAGGTTGAGCGCGATTTCAGCAAGCTGATTCGCTCAATGGCTCAGACCTCTAACACTGTTTCCCAGTACACATCGGACAAGGATTGGGCATCTGACGCTCACCGCACTTTGACCTACGGTGTGGAAGAACCGCTCGAAGTCTATTTCCCAAGCTGTAACATCGGTAACTACTATCACCTCTCACAGGGCTTCTACCCCAACGAGATGAACATTGTGCTCTCTGAGCCAGCCGCTGTCCGCATGGGTATCCGCAAGGTGGCATCTATCCCAGAAGACTATGTGCCACTCTATGACTTCCAGGTTATCTACAACGGTCCAGCCGACAACGAAGCTGTGCTCGACGCTGCTCGCGAAGACTGCCATCAGGCTCTTGCCGAGCTTGAGGACTTCAAGACTCAGCTGGAAGATGCAGGCTTTGAAGGCTTTGCTGGTGCTGTCAGCGACATCCTGATTGACTTTGATGAGCAAATCGATGATGCAGAATCAACCGAAGCACTCGATGCCATCCTTGCAAGCATCAACACGACCGTGGATAACTACCTCAAGAGTCTCGCTTCTGTCAATAGCCTGGACGACCTCATCAGCATGTCTGAGGATATGTTGGCATCAACCCAATTCCCTGGCTATGATGCTTTCCAAGCTGCGGTCGAGAAAGCTAAAGCCGACGCAAAGACAGACGACGTAGAAGCTCTTGGCGACGACCCAGGCGCATACTTCGCAGGTGTATATAACACCCTTGCAGAGGCTCGCGCCAACTACCTCGACTCTCAGGAGAAGGATACAGATGGCGCCAAGGACTTCTCTGCTTTGATTAAGCACCCTTGGTTCGTGAACCCTGAATACACCCCAACTCAGAACGAGGATGGCACTTGGACACTGAAAGAAGAAACTTGGAACTGGGGCAGCGTTGGCAACCTTGGCGACTATTCAACGAATGGCGGCAGCAGAACTGACATCTGCTCTAAGGTAAGTTTGGGCACCGACGCTTCTATCAACAACCAGTGGTACAAGAGACTGAAAGCATTCGGTGGCGGATGGTCAGCCAACAGCTTCCACCTGTTCTATCAGGCAGGTCTGATTGGTGTCAGCCAAGGCTGGTGCTCTGGTTTCGACGATTGGGAAGGTGTCTGCCAGCAGCTGGTTGGTCTTCCTAACGGTTACTACAGCCTGAAGGCATTGGTACGCGGCAACAACGCCGACCCATGGAACGAAGACAATCTTCCTCCATACCACAACATCTTTGCTGAGAACTCAGAGGAGGTGAGAGTGACCTCTATTGTTGGTCACACAGACGGCTACTATTGTCAGCAACTGCTTTCTTCTAACAACGGATGGTACGAGTGGAACCCTGTTATCTGGCAGGAGCACAAGACTGGCACTATTCAGGTGAGCGACGGCAAGCTCCTCATCGGTGGTCAGAGCAGCATGCTCGCTAACTTCACAGGCTTCCGTCTGCTGTTCTACGGCACTGAGCCTCCATTCTCTGCCCTGATTCAGAAGGAACTTGACGCTATCAACGCCGATAAGGACGGACTCACTTTCAAGGGCGACATCAAGGCTATTGACAACCTCCTTGCGAAGATTGCACTGCCTATCCCAGACGCTGCTGCTTACGACGCTGCGCTGGTGGTGATTAACGAGGCTAACGACTACCTCGGTTTCGCCAAGCANGNNATGAANNACANNNNGGCACANCGAGANCTACACCGACTTGATGGACAAATACACCACCGAAGACGAGCTGGCTATCCTTGAGCCTGCCCAGATGTATGCCTTCAACTTGGGTGAGAACGACGATGATGTCTATACAATGGTTGAACCTGCCACTGCTGCCGCTGCCAAGTACAGCACCTACATGGAGCTGTATCACGCTGCCACCGCATACAAGGAGTCCATTGGCAAGCTCTTCACCGAACAGACTAATGCCCTCAAGGCTGGATACAAGAATGCCGAGACCATGCAGAAGTTCATCGAGACCCTCCAGCCCGCATACAACCGCGCTATGTTCGCCGACAAGGGTGCTGCTACTGCCACAGAAGAGGCTCCTCTTGACGTGACAAGCCTCATCGTGAACCCAGACTTCTACAACAACGCAAGCAACGGTTGGACAGGCATCGAGGCATCTCAGAATGAATATGGTCAGCAAGTAGTAGGCAATGATGTCAAGGGCATCAATTCCGAGCTTTGGAACAAAGACCCATTCACATTCTCTCAGAAGATTGTAGGTCTGCCAGCAGGCACTTACGAACTTCGTGTCACTGCACTCTACCGCGATGGTGGTGCTGTCAACGCTGAACTTGTTGAGAAATACAATAGTGAAATCGGCACTGAGACGGGTTGGACGAACAACAACGCCAAGCTCTTCGCTAAGACCAGCGACGAAAACAACCAGATGGTTGACCTCAAGGCTATTGAGGCTCTCAAGAACCCAGAACCTTCCTTCACAGAAGGTCACTTCAAGCTTGACAAGGGTGCCAGCGAGTACGATGACGATGACAACCTGATTGAGCCTGCATACGAGCAGAACCTTTACCTCGAGGAAAATCTGGACGAGAACGGCAATCCCAAGTATCCATTCGACACCAAGGTTGGCGACTACTACTATCCTTCTTCGATGTACGGCTTCTACTGCGCGTGCCAGAAGTATCCTGAAGTCTTCAAGAACAGCGTACAAATCACTATCGAGGATGGTGAGACGCTCGAAATCGGTCTCACCAAGACCAAGAAGCTTGACGGCGACTGGGTCATCTTCGACGACTTCCAGCTCTTCTACCTCTCCGGCGACACATTCAAGGAAATGCTCACAGGTGTTGAAGAAGTTGCCGCTCCTGTCAAGAAGGGCGACAAGGCTATCTACAACCTCGCTGGTCAGAAGGTGGATGCAAGCTACAAGGGCATCATTATCCAGGATGGCGTAAAGCGTCTCAACAAGTAATCCCCATTAGCATTCACAATTCTTTAATAAAGCACCCGTCGCTCGGCATGAGCGGCGGGTCTTTTTTGCCTTACAAAACCACAGAAAGGGGTGTGAGTCACACCCTAAACGAGGTCTGAGTCACACCCCAAACAGGGTGTGACTCAGAACCCTTTTGAGGCTGTAAAAGCACTCCACGAAGGAATGTGAGTGATGGAGCATGGTCACACACCCTCAGCCTTCTTTCTCGCGCAGGAAATCAGGGGTGCGGCGGATGTACTCGAAGCCGAACCTGCAACGCAGACAGTCGCGACGCTGGCAGTAATTGTGGTGAAGCTGGAGAAGCGCCTGCGAGTCGGCAGCCGTGTCGCAGGGAATGCCAGTAGCCGCCCAGTCGCGGATGATGGCATTGTTCTCAGACGGCAACTGCTGCCACAGGGCGAAAGCACGGTCGCAAAGACTGTGGTCGGACTTGTAGCGACCATAGGCAAAGAGCATGGGAGCCACGCTGTTGATGACAAGGAGCTGGATGGATGCCGACGAGAGCGACTTCGCCACCGGCTTGGTGGGCTGAGAGGCAAAGGTGTAGTGAGTGCGCCAGTAGTCGCTCACATGGGCGAGGAACAAGGCGCTCACCTCTTCGAGGCTCTCGGCGTTGAGCAACCGAGAGAGGTTGAGCCGCTGCTCGTAATAGAGCATGGCAAGCTGCGCAATGCGGATGTGGGGGAAGTNGCGAGGGCGCAACCGAAGGAANTTNCATACACTGGCAGGGATGGGCGTGAGGGANAACTTNTGACGGAGATAACGGNACTCCTGCNGCAATNGGTAGTAGTAGTCANCCNNCGNCCCNACGCTCCGCGACACAGGAGGCNCTCCTTGCGGAGACACCTCTTCGAGCAGCCCTGCCTGACCGAAGAAGATGGCTTCAATCTGGAACAGGTTGTCGCGATGCTTGCCCACCGCCATCATGGGGATGGAGCACGCCCACTGCTCGAAGGCATCGCCATTGATGCCAAAGCCGAAACTGCGGGCAAGGGTGACGAAGAGGGTGTCCTCCCAGTTCTTGTCGAGGCTCTCGCGCCGCTGCATGATTTGGCGGGCACGCTCCTCGNAANGNTNGANGGTGAGGGAGGTCATNCAGTTGTGTACCTGAAAGAGGGGCAGNCCTCCTACNACCTCNCGACAACGGGGACGGGCATCGTTGCGGCTGAGGACCGTGTAGTTCTCACGCACCGAAGCGGGCACGGAGAGCTGCAACTGCGGAATGGGCTGTCCATTAGGATAGCAGAGCGGCAGGTCGATGTCAGTCGCCACGTGCAGGATGATGTTGTCATAAGCAGGGTCAGTGTCGTGGTGGTGGCGAAACCAGTCGCTACTCTTGAGGTGCAGCTCCACGTTGCCCACCCATTCCGTTCCGTCCAACTTAATTTTAGCCCCCGTGAAGTCGGGACCGGCATCGGTGTTGCGGATACCAGGGCTGAGCACCTCCAGCAAGCGTCCGTCAGTGGTGCGAAGCTCGCGCAGGGGGAAAAGCTTGTGCATCCATGTGTAATGCAAGAGTTGTTCCATGTTTTGCGTTAAATTTTGTTCAAAGATACAGATAAAAAAGAAAAATCCCGTACCTTTGTAGTGAATTTCGTCTAAAATAGAGTCACTTATGAAAATAGCATTGATAGGATATGGCAAGATGGGCAAGATGATTGAGCAGATTGCCTTGAGCCGCGGTCATGAAATCGTGAGCATCATCGACATTGACAATCAGGAGGATTTTGAGAGCGAGGCGTTTGCCAGTGCCGACGTTGCCATTGAGTTCACCACCCCCATGACTGCCTATGGCAACTACCTGAAGGCGTGGAAGGCTGGTGTGAAGGTGGTGAGCGGCAGCACGGGCTGGCTGAAGGAGCATGGCGACGATGTGAAGAAGGCATGCACGGAGGGTGGCAAAACGCTCTTCTGGGCCAGCAACTACTCGATTGGCGTGGCTATCTTCAGTGCCGTGAACAAGTATCTGGCAAGTATCATGAACCAGTTCCCTCAGTATGATGTGAAGGAGGTGGAGACACACCACATCCACAAGCTCGACCATCCGTCGGGCACGGGCATCACGCTGGCTGAGCAGATTGTGGAGCGTCTGGACCGCAAAAAGGACTGGACGATGGGCTACTTGCAGCAGCCTGACGGCACGGTGGAAGGCTCGGACGAGGTGGCTGAGGACCTGCTGCCCATCAGCAGCATCCGACGCGACGAGGTGCCTGGCATCCATTCGATTACATGGAACAGCGAGGCTGACCAAATCACCATCACGCACGATGCACACTCGCGTCAGGGCTTTGCGCTGGGGGCTGTCATCGCGGCAGAGTTCACAGCGCAGCACGAGGGACTGCTCTCGACCGATGACCTTTTCAAATTCTAACAGAAGACCATGGGATTCGACTATAAAAACTTCAAGAAGACGCGGTCGGGCGAGGCGAACAAGCCTGAGTGGACTGGCTGGAAATGGGTGAAGTTTGGCGTGGTGACGGCTTGCTACTTGGCTTTCCTCATCTGGGTGAAGTCTTGGTGGGGACTGATTGTCGTGCCTTTCATCTATGATGTGTATATCAGCAAGAAAATCAAGTGGACGTGGTGGAAGGAACTGGAGAGCGATGTGGCGCGCACCCTCATGAGCTGGGTGGATGCCATCGTGTTTGCGCTGGTGGCTGTGTATTTCGTCAACAATTTCTTCTTCCAGAACTATCAGATTCCATCGTCGTCGCTGGAGAAGACGCTGATGACGGGCGACTTCCTGCTGGTGAGCAAGATGAGCTATGGTCCACGCATTCCGCAGACACCGCTGACCATGCCGCTGACACAGCACACGCTGCCACTGGTGAACACGAAGTCGTATATCGAATGGCCGCAGTGGGAGTACCGCCGCGTGAAGGGATTCGGCAAGGTGGAACTGGGCGACATCGTGGTGTTCAACTACCCTGCCGGCGACACGGTGGCTGTGGCGTACAATGGCGACTACTACGATTTGTGCTACCAGCTGGGATGCAAGGCGGTGATGGAACAGGGATATGAGGTGCCGCTGATGCAAGACCTGCCACGCGAGGCGCAGCAGATGCAGTTCGACCAGCTGTATAGCATCGGCAAGCAGGTGGTGGCATCGCAGAAGAACATCTACGGCAGCGTGACCAGCCGTCCTGTTGACCGTCGGGAAAACTATGTGAAGCGCTGTGTGGGTCTGCCCGGACAGACGCTGCAAATCAAGGATAAAATCATCTATGTGGATGGCAAGAAGGAGGAAACTCCGACGTTCGCACAATTCAACTACAAGGTTTATACCTGCAACTATCAGGTGCTCAGCAACGAGATGTGCGAGGAGCTGAACATCAGCGATGAAGACCGCGACAAGATTCAAGACCACGAGATGGGCATTCCGCTCACACGCATGGCGGTGGAGGCGTTGCGCACCAACAAAAACTTCTGCGACAGTATTGTGGAGGTGAAGGATGGCTACTGGGGCAATCTCTACCCCATCAACCACCAGTATGGCTGGACGCGCGACAACTATGGTCCCATCTGGATTCCAGCCAAGGGACAGAGCGTAAAGTTGACGCTGGACAATCTGGCGATTTACGAGCGTCCTATCCGTGTGTATGAGCGCAACCAGCTGGAGGTGAAGGATGGTTGCATCTACATCAACGGCAAGCAGACTGANCAATACACATTCAAGATGGACTATTACTGGATGATGGGCGACAACCGCCACAACTCGGCTGATAGCCGCTACTGGGGTTTCGTGCCTGAGGACCATGTGGTGGGCAAACCACTGTTCATCTGGCTCTCTCTCATCACCGACCGCTACGGACAATCGCATGGCGTACGCTGGAAACGGATATTCACTTGGGTGGATAACATCAAGTGACAGATGATTCTTCCAAGTGCCTACTTGCCTCCTGTTTCGTGGTTCTCTGCCCTATTAGGGGACGAGCCTATCCTCATTGAGCAACATGAGAACTACCAGAAGCAGACGATGCGCAACCGGTGTACCATCGACTCACCGAACGGTCCGCTGAACCTGTCGATTCCTGTAGATAGGAGCATGTTCACGGGTGGCAAGTGTCTGATGAAGGATGTACGCATCAGTTGCCACAACGACTGGCAGCACCAGCATTGGTATGCCTTGGAGACAAGCTACTTCAACTCCCCTTTCTTCGAGTATCTGCAAGACGACTTGCGTCCGCTGTATGAACGGAAGTGGAACTTCCTCATCGACTTTAACGAAGCCCTTATAAACAAATGTTGCGAGATGATTGACGTGCAGCCAAACATCTCGCGTACATCTTATTATATGGGAATTGACCCTACGGTCAACTGCCAGCAGCCGACCGCCAACTACTATCAGGTCTTTCGGCAGAAGCATGGTTTCTTGCCCAACCTGAGCATCATCGACCTCATTTTCAACATGGGACCTGAAAGTGTGCTTGTGCTGCACTCCCAACGCAACATGGAAGTGTCGCGCTGACAGCCTGCTACAAGGCTCATTCCCACCCTATATAAGGAAAAATTAACTTTTTTGCTGTATATTAGAAAAAGATTTAATACATTTGCATAACTTTTCAGTAGTATGGCAATTGAAGCAGACTATTTCAAGGTGGATATAGACCAAGTGCTGAAGGACAAGCTGGGCAAGAAGTTCAAGTTTGTTCCTCGTTTTTTGGTGTCATGGCTGAAAGGCATTATCCATCAGGACTGGATGAACGTACACTTGTGTGGCGAAGGGAAAGGACAAGTGGGGGTGGAATGGCTGGATGGATGCCTCAAGTATCTGAACTGTACGACGAAAGTACGAACCAACATCGGAGGCGTGATTCAGGAGGGACTGGACGCCCTGCCCAGCAATGAGGGAGGACGCTATTTCACCATCGTGTGTAACCATCCCCNNGGAGGGCAGGACGGCATTGCATTGNGTTCTATCGTCTGTCACAAGTACGACAGCCAGATGGTTTATCTGGTCAACGACCTTCTGATGANTTTCAAAGGGTTAGNCCCCCTGTGTGTGCCTATCAACANGACGGGACGCAACGGGCGAAACTTCCCCAAGATGNTAGAAGCAGCGTTTCAGTCTCCGAAAAACGTGGTCATGTTCCCTGCTGGACTGTGTTCCCGAAAGGGAGAAGATGGTGTCATCAGAGACGTTGAATGGAAGAAAACCTTTATCACCAAGTCTGTTCAATACCAAAGAGATGTGATTCCCGTTCACTTCTCTGGACACAACTCCGACCGTTTCTACAACATCGCACGTTGGTGTAAGCGATTGCACATCAAGTTCTACATTGCCATGCTGTATTTGGCCGATGAAATGTACAGGAATCAAGGCAAGACCTTCACCGTCACCTTCGGAGAACCTATCCCCTGGCAGACGTTCGACAAGTCGAAAACACCTTCCGAGTGGGCACAGTGGGTGAAAGACAAAGTATATCAGTTAGACAGAGAACAATAGGGCTATACATCATGCCCCAGACATCAGAATTAGGACATAACAAGATATGGAAGCAGAAATCATAGCACCCATCCCCAAGGAAGTGCTAAAATCAGAACTGACAGATGACAAGCGCTTGCGCATAACCAGCAAGAGCAACAATGAAGTGTTTGTCATCACTTGGCAAGACTCTCCAAACGTGGTGCGGGAGATTGGACGTCTTCGCGAAATCGCCTTCCGCGCCGCAGGTGGCGGTACAGGCTTGGATTGCGACCTCGATGAGTTCGACACCATGGAGAATCCCTACAAACAGCTCATTGTGTGGAATCCAGAGGAGGAAGAGATTATTGGTGGATACCGCTACATCCTTGGTCCCGACATCCAGCTGGACGAAAAGGGGCAGCCCATCTTGGCAACCAGCCACATGTTCCACTTCTCGGAGAAGTTCATCAAGGACTACATGCCCTATACCATTGAGCTGGGACGGTCGTTTGTCACGGTCGGATACCAATCCACTCGTTCTGATGGCAAGTCTATTTTTGCCCTCGACAACTTGTGGGACGGACTTGGGGCATTGGCAGTCATCATGCCTAACTGCAAGTATTTCTTCGGAAAGATGACCATGTACCCCAGCTATAACAGGAGGGGACGTGACATGATTCTCTACTTCCTCCGCAAGCACTTCGGCGACAAAGAAGGCTTGGTGATTCCAACCAAACCGCTGGAACTGGAGCACGACCCGAAGGAGTTTGAGAAGATTTTCTGCGAAGACTCTTTCAAGGAAGACTATAAGATTCTCAACCACGAAGTGCGTGCCTTGGGATACAACATCCCCCCACTTGTCAATGCCTACATGGGACTCTCTCCTACGATGAAGATGTTTGGCACTGCCATCAACTATGGTTTTGGTGACGTGGAAGAGACTGGTATCCTGATTGCCGTCAGCGNAATCTACGACCNAAAGCGCATCCGNTATGTNGATAACTTTGCTAAGGAACACCCCGAATACATCCGCATCACCAGCGGTGCTAACAAGGTCATCTACGAACCCAAGAACAAAGAAGAACNCAACGATGGCTTCGACCCCGTGAAGTGACTTCCCTCTTTAGCTTTTTCACACATCTTTTATATAAAGGAGACAACAACCCTCGTAAAAGTGGCACAACTTCATAGTTTTTGTGCCACTTTTATTGTTAATACAAATAAAATGCCTACTTTTGTACAAAATTTAACATTCTGTGTATTAGAAAGACTATGGCATTTACAAGAATTACCGCTGCAGAGGCTGCAGCACTCATCAAGAACGGAGATAATATCGGTCTGTCGGGTTTCACCCCAGCANGCACACCTAAGGCTGTGACGGCAGAGATTGCCAAGATTGCTCACACGGAGCACGAAGCGGGACGCCCTTATCAAATCGGCATCTTCACGGGTGCATCCACTGGTCAGTCATGCGATGGCGTGCTCTCTGACGAGCAGGCTATCCGCTACCGTGCACCTTATACAACAAACTCTACATTCCGCAAGCACGTCAACTGTGGCGAAATCGCATACAACGACATCCACCTTGGCATGATGGCACAGGACCTCCGCTACGGTTTCCTCGGTCAAGTCGATTGGGCCATTCTTGAGGTGTGTGCCATCGAAGAAGACGGCAAGGTTTATCTCACAGCCGCAGGTGGCATTTCTCCCACAGTGGCACGCCTTGCCAAGAAAGGCATCATTCTGGAGCTGAATGCCTTCCATTCACCCAACTCAAAAGGCATCCACGATGTCTATGAGCCACTTGACCCTCCTTGCCGCAAACCTATCCCCATTGAGAAGGTGACTGACCGTGTGGGCACACCCTACCTCCAGCTCGACCCCAAGAAGATAGTGGGCGTGGTAGAGTGCAACCTGCCCGACGAGGCACGCTCTTTCAAGGATGCCGACCCCATCACTGACAAGATTGGCGAGAACGTGGCAAACTTCCTCATGAACGAGAAGAAGCGCGGCATCATTCCACCAGGCTNCCNCCCTTNCCNGAGCNGTGNGGGCACTACTGCCAACGCCATCCTCTTCGCTTTGGGCNGCAACCCTGAANTGCCAGCCATGGAGGTTTATACAGAGGTGTTGCAGAACGCCATCGTGGACCTCATGTTCGAGGGCAAAGTGAAGTGTGCTTCTACCTGCTCGCTCACCGTCACCAACGACAAACTGCTGAGCATCTACGACAACATTGACTTCTTCAAGGACAAGCTTGTGCTCCGTCCTTCTGAAATCTCCAATAATGCTGAGGTCATCCGCCGTCTTGGACTTATCGCCATCAACACTGCTATCGAAGTGGACCTCTACGGACACGCTAACTCAACGCAGATTTGCGGCACTAAGATGATGAACGGCATCGGCGGTTCAGGCGACTTTGAACGCAACGCCTTCCTCTCCATCTTCACTTGCGCCTCTGTAGCCAAGGGCGGTGCAATCTCTGCCATCGTGCCTTTCTGTAGCCATGTTGACCACACGGAGCACGACGTGAACATCATCGTAACAGAGCAAGGCGTGGCAGACCTCCGAGGCAAAAGCCCTGTCGAGCGTGCGCGCACCATCATTGAGAATTGTGCACACCCCGACTACAAGCAGCTCCTCTGGGACTACCTCAAAATCTCGCAGACAGGTCAGTCATGCCACAACCTCGCTGCCACCCACGCATTCCACGATACCTTCATCAAGGAGGGCGATATGCACAAGGTTGATTTCAGCAAATTCGCATAATAGAACTGAACGACTAAAAGATTGAAGCATTGAAATTCATTTCTTGGAACGTTAACGGACTCCGCGCCGTGTGCGGCAAGGGTTTCTCAGAAACCTTCACCGCGCTCGACGCGGATTTCTTTTGCCTGCAAGAGACCAAGATGCAGGCAGGGCAGCTCGACCTCGCCTTCCCTGGCTACCAGTCCTACTGGAACTATGCCGACAAGAAAGGCTATTCGGGCACAGCCATCTACACCAAGCACACGCCCCTCAGCGTGGCTAAAGGGCTTCCGCAGGACATCATTCAGCAGATGCCAGCCAACGAATGGCTGGAGATGAATACCGAAGGACGCGTCATCACCCTCGAATACGACTCCTTCTACGTCGTCACCGTCTATACTCCCAATTCACAAGACGGGCTTAAACGCCTTGACCAACGCATGATTTGGGACGATGCCTTCCGCCTGTATCTGCTACAACTGAATCAGAAGAAGCCCGTCCTTGCCTGTGGCGACATGAACGTGGCACATCAGGAAATCGACCTCAAGAACCCTAAGACGAACCGCCGCAACGCAGGTTTCACCGACGAGGAGCGCGCCAAGTTTACCGACTTGCTCCAAAGCGGCTTCACCGACACCTTCCGCCACTTCTTCCCCACGCAGGAGAACATCTATTCATGGTGGAGCTACCGTTTCCACGCCCGCGAGAAGAACACCGGCTGGCGCATTGACTATTGGCTCTGTTCCAATCTGCTCCAACCCCAGCTACTCTCCGCCAAGATACACACAGAAATCATGGGCAGCGACCACTGCCCCGTAGAAGTAGAAATTCGGCTTTGACTCTCTGAGTCAAAGCCTTTTTTATTGGAGATACGTATCCATCAGCTTTTGGGCAGCCTCATCGCCCATATCGATGGCACGTTGAATGTTCAGGCGAGCGTTTTCACGGTCGCCTTTTTGCAACTGCGCATAACCAAGAATGCGGTAGGCATCGATGATGTCAGGATTCAGCCGAATGACCATCTGACACGACTCTATACATTCGTCAAGCAGACCCACACGGATAGTGATAGCAGCACGCTCCACATGGTAGAGCGGTGTGCGCGGTGACATCTCTATCGCCTTGTCAATGTCGTCAAGCGCCTGTTGGAACATGCGCGCATTCACCTCTATCTGCGAACGTTCGTAGAAAAAGACAGCACTCACCTTCCCTTCCAACAGATAAGCATATTGAGTGTAGTCGAGCACCGCTTCACGATACTTGCCCGCATTGGCATAGAGCTGTCCGCGACGAATGACATAGTTAGCCGCCTCGCGTGGCAAAGGACTGCCCATCAAAGCCAAAGCAGAATCCAGCGGTGCCACCACAGCACTCAATGAATCACCACGCTCCTCGCGCGCCATACTGATGGCATACAGGTAAGCCGCAGAAGAACTGCTACCTTCTTGCAACAACGCATCATATATGGCAATAGCGGCATCATAATCCTGCGCCTCCATCAATACCTGCGCCTTCAACGTCTGGCACTTGACGTATTCCTCCTTTTGCTGTTCGCCAACAGGCTTCGCAGCATTCAGCGAAAGCGCTTGCTCTATATACTGCAACACCACGTCGAGCGTCCACGGCGCATAGGCAGGTTCTGGCTGAAGCCGCAGCTTGTCGAAAATCAGCGATGCCACATTATAGTTACCTGCCCCCTTATCTCCCACCAGCGACAGATACTGCGCCACATCCTGCGCAGCCTCGTCGAAACGCATAAGGTCAATCAGCGGTGTGGCACGTCGCAGATAGCCCTCCGCATTCTTCGGGAACGCTGCCACGAAACGGTTGACCATATCCATATACTCCTCATTCCCTGCCGACCGCGACTTGATGTAGAGATACACCAAAGCCTCCTCAGCCGATTCAGGCAAAGCCTTCGGGATGAAAATGTTGTTCAGTGCCGTAGATGCCGAGTGAGACGGAATGGCGACCATGTTCAGCGTCTCGCAGAAACGGGCATCCAGCACATAGCTCTTGGTGCCCAAGGTGGAATGCAGCATCCCGACCAACGCACCAGAGGCATTGAAGACAGGCGACCCCATCAAACTCGCGTCCAACTGACAATCCAAGCCATAGTAAGCATACTTCCCTTGGATGAAAGACGTGTCCTCCACCACCACTTGCTTACTCTGCACTGCCGTACCATCAGAAGGATGCAGCACATATAAAGTCGATTTCAGCGGTTGAACAGCTGCGACCACGGGATAAGGGGCTTTCACTTTCACGGGGACATGGAAACGCACCAGCGAGTAGGTGTCATCAGCACCCAACACATAATCCACCGCCACTGTCTTCCCGTCAGCACCTACCACATCAGCCCTATACGCCCCCTTCATCACACGGAGGTCTGCCACCGCCTCACCATTCTCGCCCACATAGAAGCCGACGCCTTGGCGGAGGAGCACACCTTGCTTGTCATACGCATTCACTGAAAATATGCCCTTTCTGACCTTCGCTGCAAACTTGGGTTGAGCAAAGACCGCACACGCCATACAGCAGAGAGAAAGGGTGAGCAGAAACGATTTCTTCATGATTCGATTTACATAACCTATTGATTGTCCAACAAAGACCGCGCGTTGTCCCATGCCGCCTGTGTGAGCTTCTCGCCACTCAGCATGTGGGCGATTTCCTCCACACGCTGCTCCTTGGTCAGCGGAACGATGTGACTCAGTGTGGCATCGTCGGTGTCTTCCTTATATACTTTATAATGATGGCCTCCCAATGCCGCAATCTGTGGCAGATGGGTGATAGAGATGACCTGCCGCTCACGCCGCCCCATCTCCTGCATGATGCGTGCCATCTTTTCAGCGATAGAGCCACTCACGCCCGTGTCTATCTCGTCAAAAATAATAGTCGGTAGCTTGACCGCACCCGCAATCAACGCCTTGAGCGACAGCATCACACGAGCTATCTCGCCCCCCGAAGCGATTTGGCTGACAGGTTTTAGCTCACCGCTCTTATTGGCATTGAAGAGGAACTGCACTTGGTCATATCCCGTTGGAGTCAGTTCCGATGGATGCGCCACCACCGCACATTTGAACTGCACGTTAGGCATTCCCAACGGTAAAAGCCGCTCCTGCATCTCCTGCTCCACCTGCTTGGCAACCTTCTTGCGCGCGTTAGAAAGCCGCTCCGCCAACTGGGCGCACTGCTTCCGCTGCGCCTCCACCTGCTGGCAAAGTGCTTCTATCATGTCGTCAGCATGCGTAATGCGCATCAACCGCTCCGTCAGCTGCTCCTGCAAGGCAAGCAAGTCCCCCACGGTATCCACCCCATGCTTCTTCTGCAAAGTATAGATGGTATTCAGCCGCTCGTTCACCTGCTCCAAGCGTTGCGGATTGTACTCCACATCCTCGGCATTCCCCTCCAGTTCCTCAGCCACATCCTTCAACTCTATATAGCAAGAATCAATCCGTTCCGCCAGCTCCTCTGCCGTGGCATACACAGACGCAATGGCGCGCAACTCGGAAAGCCCCTGTTTGAGCAGTCCCAAGGCATCAGTCCCATCGGTCGATGACTGCAGCAGGTTCGCCACCGTGTAAAGCGCAGATTTGATGTCCTCGGCATGCTCCAACGTCTCTTGCTCTGCCTCCAGCTCCGCCTGTTCATCCTCCTGCAAGTTTGCGTCCGAGAGCTGCTCCACCTGAAAGCGCAGGTAGTCCTCATCCTCCCGACTGCTCTTAGCCTCCGCCTGTGCCGCCTCCAGCTCGCGCACCGATGCCTTATAAGCCTTGTACGCTTCCTTGTACGCATCGAGCAACGCTTGGTGACTGGCAACAATATCCAAGATGTTCAGCTGGAAGTCCTCCTTGCCCAACAAAAGATTCTTATGCTGCGAATGGACGTCAATGAGCTGCTCACCGATTTCCTTCAGCTGTGCCAAAGAGGCAGGCGTGTCGTTGATAAAGGCACGCGACTTGCCCGATGCCGTCAGTTCGCGGCGGATGATACACTCCGTGCCATCAAAGTCGAAGTCATTCTCACGGAAGAACGCCTCCAGCTGGTAGGAAGACACGTCGAACGTGCTTTCTATCACGCATCGCTTGGCTCCTGCCTTCATCGCCTTCGAGTCAGCGCGTTGCCCCAAAAGCAGACCGATGGCACCGATGATGATGGACTTTCCCGCACCCGTTTCGCCCGTGATGACCGAGAAGCCCGAGTGGAAATCAATGTCCAAGTGCTCAATCAGTGCGTAGTTCTCTATGTGCAGATGACGAATCATTTCTTAATTCTGTTCCAATAAGTGTTTTGGCTGGCATTGATAGAAGAAACAATGTCATAGACCTCCTGCTTCTCCTTCTCCGTCCCATGCCCTGAATAGATGTTGACAATCTCGTCGCGCTTGAAGTCCGTATAAATCTGAGGTAACTGCGACAAAGGCTTGTTGCTATGCGCCTCTTTCAGCAGTTCCAACGCCTCAGTGACAGCCACCCTGCCCCGGTCAGCATTCTGCGACATCTCGTCCAACCCCTGCCGATAATACTTATACTGCATCTGCCGCAGAGGCTCGAGCGATGACTCCATATAGTCATTGATGATGGCGTGCCTGTTCTTCGAATCCTGAAAAGCCTTCCAACCCGTTCCGCCCATGCCTTGCGCGCTGTTGACAATGCTCTCCACCACATGCAGCACCTCCGTTCCGCCCAGCGGAGAGAAGGTGTCCAGGTCCATGCCGATAAACAGATAGGCGTAATAAGCAAGCATGGCAGTCAGGTTGTCGTCCAGATTGTTGATGTTAAACTCCAGCGGGTCATGCTCCTTGTATGTGAAGGAAAAGTCAGCATCCTTCATCGAAAAGACAGTCGTATTGTAAGCCGAATTGAAGACAGGACGCGACACTTGGAACAGCAACTCTCCCGTGAACGCATTGTTCGCCTCGTCATACTTCTTAATCGTGATGTTCATGCTGCAATCAATCCGTTCCGCCTTCTGAAACTGGAGGTCGGTCCACTCGCGGTTATTCATAAACTCCGTGATGGCACTCTCCAGCGTCTCAAACACGCTCTTGTTCGTGCCCTGCACCTGCGAGTGAATCACCTTGACCGTACAATTCAGTTCCTGCGCCACCGCATCGCCGACCCAAAACGAACACACGAACGCCCCCAAGAGGCAAAGGAGAAAACGGCTGATTTTACACATCACTCTTTCTTTTTTTCGGACACAAAAGTATAGCTTTCTGCCGACATAGCCAAATAATCTCCGACCAATTTCGGGATGACTCCCCATTACCCTCCTCATTTCTCCCACTTCTCNCCNCTCATCACTCACCCTNCANATNCCCCTGANAAATCGGAGTCGGGGACATCGACCAATCGGAGTCCACGNCTCCGACCGACCGATGTCGGGGACTCCGATTTAGAGGCTGTGAAAGCACACTGCACACCAAAGCGTCTAAAGACCGTATCACACTTTCCGTCCGAGACAAACAGAGACACCCCTCCACCGCCAAAGATTCATCGGTACTTTTAGCTGTTTGGCAGACGACAATGACAAAAAACGGGCAATTAACAAAGATTAACATGGGGGGGGGNAGAAACAATAGCAAAANNNGTACNTTTGTCATCGCAATGACAGAAAGAGATACAATNATGAGATAAAGGGTTCAGCTCAATCTGCGTATCGTCCAATCAGAACAATAACCAAACGAACCCAGAGAAAGTATTATGTCAAAATTAAAATCAGGTGTTATCTTAGACACAGATGAAAACCTCGTCGTCGAATTGGAAGCGGAACTGTGGGCAAGCAGTCAGAACCCCATCGCCAAACTGATTGGCACCATTACCCGTCTAATCAACCTGCTGCTCGGCTTCAAGCGTCGGGGCTACATTGTCATTACCAACAAACGTGTGATTGAGGTTACACAGTACATCTCATTATGGGTGTTCAACACGGGCAAGGGTGTAAAGTATGTGCTTCCCAGCAGCGTGAAGGAAGTCGGCTACACGAAAGAGGGTACCTGCCTTGGCTGCTTCTGCCAAGCCTACAGCCTCTACTACGACTCCTTCACACAGCGCACTTCTGTGCTGCTCCCTGTGTCTTCTGAGACTGAGACCAAAAAGATTGTGGATGCGTTCTACAACGCCATCAGCATAAATCAATAAAGAATGCCGAAACAAACCATCTCGACATTCCCTCGATACCTATATCTGAACAGCTATGCCTTTCTCCTGCTCGCCATGGGAATAGGCATAGCTTTCATTCCACTCTACCGAATCAGTTGGTGGCTTTTGATTCCGCAAGCTCCAGGAGCAATCCTCTGCTTGAAAGGAGCTTACAGCATCTTCTCCTCGTGGGAAGATAAGAAACGGAAATACCACATGCTGATGGAACGCAACCGCACCGAATTGCGTCCAGACACGTTTACAGAGTTCATGCAGGCACCATGCGGACAGCTGCTGAGCCGCGTAGTACTGACTGACCTCGGGCGCAACGACGCATATCCGACGCTGAAACGACTGAAGCAGAAGCCACTGCGGAAACGCCTGCAAGAAGGGTGCAAACCACAAAAGACAATTATCTACATGAACGAAAACAACCTACCATGAGCATCGTTATCATCATCCTGTTCACCATCATCATCTTGGCGTGCGCCTATCTGGTCCTGCGCTATTTGGTCGTCCCGATGCCGAAGTCTTCGGAAAAGACTCTGCTTTTCATCGCCACCATCGTCGGGACGCTCCTTTTCAGCACCTTGCTTATCCTCTCCACGTTCATCCCCAGCCAAGTCAACGCATTCATTGACGACGGCATNNNCAAAGTNGAGGAGAACATCAACACCATTTCTCCCGATTACATCTATGAGGAGCAAGACCCGACGAAACTAAAGGAATTTCTCTCTAACTACAAACAAATCCAAGCAGGGCTTGAATCAAATGACAGCGCGCAACTCCTTACCGAGCTGATAGGCGTAAACACATACATCAAGTATCTGAACATCTTCACTGCCAGCATCGACACAAACTTGCAGGAAATGGAAGAGGAACACATCCCGTTCACTCTCCACAATATCTTCATGCGTGTACAAGAGAAAAGCCAGAATAGCATCTTAGAGATTACACAAACAATAGAGATTGCCATTCTGATTATTACACTCCTCTTTTTCATCGTTGTCGTGAGTGCCTATTTCCTCCTCAAGCACGAGATGTCAGACGGTGGGAAAGTCATCATTGCAGAAGAGACCAACTAAGCAGGAAAGGTTTTCCCNANAGNTACGGNTACGGCACAGNAACCTACTATCCTGCAGCNTATTCCACCGACAACTTNGCGACCCANCTATTACGTCAGTTCGGAACACGGTGGCTTGAAGCATGGCTATAACAAAAAAGACGTGAGTCGATAAACTCACGTCTTTTTTGTTATAGCCTTTAGATACTAACATCCCGAAAGAGGTGCTACAGGCTGTATGAAAGCTGCATATAGCGCAATTTGATTTGCTTGCAGGAATTGACGGACTCTAAAAACGGTAGATAAAGGAAATGCCAAACGATAGTCGCGACATATTCGCTCGTTTCAGATAGTTTGAGAATGCCGTTACGGTCTGACCGTCCGCCACAGTATATCTCACTGGGGCGTTTTCTGCATCGAAATTTTTTACTTGTAAAAGGGGATTTTCGTCTGTCGACCAATCGGATACCACATCCGAAGTCACTGTCTTAAACATATCGTTCATGGCTCCCTCGTATCTAAGGGAAACATCAACCGCAAATGACTCACATACTTGTATTTCTGCCCCCAAACCTGTCAGGAAGGAGAATGTAACCTCGTTTCTGCGGGGTCTAAGAGTTTGGTCGGTAGTGAGAATTGCTTCTCCAAACTCGTTCATGCAAGGAGCATCAATGACAAGGTCATCATACTGCGGATAGCGTCCATAACTGAATGCACATCCCTTTGTTTTAGCGACCTTCGATGAGACATTAAATCCCAGTTTAAACCCAAGCAATGCGTGAACACTGACTATCTTGCTCGTCTGATAGCGGTAGTTCACATAAAGCGGAAGAGTCACTCTATTTGCCCGGATTTTCTGATGCAGGTCGCTAAGCTCGTAATAGCGAATATAAGGATCCATGTCCATATCTGCTTCAGCAGGAGCCGAATAGTTGTATTCCATATCGGGAAGAGTTGCGGTCAAAGTGGTGCGTCCATATCCCAAACCGACATTCGCTTCCAAGGAATGGAAGTTCTGTTTCCAGAACGTCCAACCAAAGTCAATTCCAAAGTCGGAGGAAGATGCCTTTGTGCTCATGCCTTGCACAGCGCAGTTGGTACTTAAGGCATTGCCCATGCCTATGTCAGCGGTTGCCTTTATTGCAAACCTATCGTTGACTACACTCTGCGCTGAGGCTGTAAACACAGAAAGCATCGTTACAGCCATCACGATATATCTTGCTTTATACTTCATTTCCACAGAAAGTTTTATTTCTTAATTTAACGTGACTAATCATCAAATAAGTTGCAAAAATAAAAGTTATCTTTCGTCTTTAATATCAACAACATACTTTTAGAGACCAAGCTGCACCAGTCGGTCGATAATGTCTTTGGCTACCTCCTTCTTGGGCTTTAACGCANATNCCGTCTTNTCCTGTGGGGTGNTAATGGCAATTTGNTTGGTGTCGGTTTGGAAACCAGCACCCTTATTTTTCAGNCTATTCAGCACGATGAAGTCGAAGTTCTTCTTCTCCAGCTTCGATTGGGCGNTGCTCTCTTCGTTGTTGGTCTCAAGGGCAAANCCCACCNGTTTCTGCCCCANCCGTTTCATCTTGCCCAATGCCGCTGCAATGTCAGGATTGGGCTTCAAACGAATCACCAAGTCATCTGCCGTGCGCTTCATCTTCTCCACCGCCACCGTTTCGGGCGCATAGTCGGCGACGGCAGCACACAACACCGCTGATGTCATCGACGGGAAACACTCCTTGCAGACTTCATACATCTGTTGCGCGCTCTCTACGTTGACACGATGTATGTTGGGATGCTCCGTCTGCATGGCTGCCGACACAGGACCACAAACCAATGTCACGTCTGCCCCCCGACGGGCACATTCCTCCGCAAGGGCAAAGCCCATCTTGCCCGAAGAGTAGTTGCCGATGAAACGAACGGGGTCGATTTTCTCATAAGTAGGACCAGCGGTTATCAAGACGCGTTCTCCCTCTAGGTCACACTGCTTGGCAAAGAACGTCTCCAACGCTGCCACGATATTTTCAGGCTCTTCCATACGCCCCTTCCCTTCCAGCTTGGAAGCCAAGAACCCCGTACCAGGCTCGATGACGTGGTTGCCGTATGACTGCAAGGTCTGCAAGTTCTTCTGGGTTGAGGGATGGGCATACATATCCAAGTCCATCGCAGGGGCGATGAACACAGGGGCTTTCATCGAGAGGTAAGTAGTGATGAGCATATTGTCGGCAATGCCGTTCGCCATCTTGCCAATGGTCGATGCCGTGGCAGGCGCAATCAACATGGCATCGGCCCACAGCCCAAGATCCACATGTGAGTGCCATGTTCCGTCGCGCTGTGAGAAGAACTCACTGACGACAGGCTTGCTGGTCAGCGCCGACAAGGTGATGGGGGTGATGAACTCCTTACCCGCAGGGGTGATGACCACCTGCACTTCCGCCCCTTTCTTTATCAGTTGACGAATAATCAGGCATGACTTGTAGGCTGCGATGCTGCCTGTGATGCCAAGCACAATCTTCTTGCCTTTCAACATAGTTACCTCCACTCAATATTATGGTTACTTACGTGACTTAGATGCCAAATACAATTTGGTCAGCACTTGCTTGGTGTTTTGGGCAAAGTCGCCCTGCATCATCCACGCATAATAGCTGGGGTCGAGACGGCGGAGTACATCCACCACGGGCTTGCCCTTATGTTTTCCGAAATTAAAGACTTCCACCCCCTTCTCATCGCGGATGATACGGCCTGCAAAGTCAACATTGTTATTCATCTTGCTGTACTCTGCCAGAAAGCCTACATCGTTCTTCAAATCAGACGGGTATCTGTCCAACTGCGCCTCCAACACCTCTAATGTCGCACGCGTGTCAGCCAATGCAGAATGAGCGTCCTCCAAGTCCTTTTCACAATAATACTTATAGGCAGCCACCAACGTCCTGCGTTCCAGCTTGTGATAGATGTTCTGCACATCTATACACTTGCGCTTCGACACATCGAAGTCCATGCCTTGACGCAGGAACTCCTCGCACAGCAGGGGGATGTCGAACCTATTGGAGTTGAAGCCAGCCAGGTCACACCCTTGAAAGGTCTTGAACAATTCAGGGGCGATGTCCTTGAATGTCGGGCAATCGACCACATCGGCATCGTATATGCCATGCACTTCCGACGACTTCGGCGGAATAGGCATGCAGGGATTGATGCGCATGGACTTCGACTCTTCATTGCCGTTCGGAAAAACTTTGATGTAGCAAAGTTCCACAATGCGGTCCTTTGCTACATCAACGCCCGTTGTCTCCAAATCGAAGAATATGAGTGGGTTCTGTAAGTTCAGTTTCATTATCAGTCTTTCAGCATCATGGGCATCAGCAGCATGATAAGGTCCTCGTTCTCCTCTTGTTCAGCCGGTGTGATGACACCCGCCCTGCTTGGGTCAGCAAGTTCAAGAACCACGTCATTACTTGTGATGCTGTTCAACACATCGAGCAAGAACGGACCATTGAAGCCGATGCTCATTGCCATTCCATCATACTCACACATGATGTGCTCTTCAGCCGAGGTGGAGAAGTCCAAGTCCTGTGCCGATACGGTAAGCGTGCCACGGTCCACATGAATCTTAATCAACGCGCTGCTCTGGCTGGCGAAGACGCTGACACGACGCAAAGCACTGATGAAAGCCATGCGGTCGGCTGTCACACGGAAAGGGTTGTCGGTGGGAATGACAGAGTTGTAGTTGGGGTATCGCCCTTCTATCAGGCGGCAGCTAATCACATAGTCCGTCATCTGCAATTCTGCGTTGCGGTCGTCAAAACGCACCACCACGTCGCCGTCTGCCTTGGGAAGCACTGTCTTCAGCAACAAAGCCGGTTTCTTGGGCAGGATGAAGGCTGAAGGTTCGTCGGTGTGAACGGAAAGAACCCGATTGCGCACCAGCTTGTGCCCGTCGCTGGCTACANTGACGNGNTGCTCTCTGGAGTCATGTCGAAATAGACACCATTCATCTGCGGACGAAGCTCGTCGTCGGCTGCGGCGAAAAGACAGCGCGTGATACCGTCCAACATCACCTGCGCATCAATCGCAATGTGGCGAGACGCGTCGCTCTTGCCCGTAAGCTCGGGAAATTCATAGCCATTCTGACCAATCAGATTATACTTGCCATTCTGATAGTTGATTTCGATGGCGAATGTGTCAGGGTTTACATTGAATGTGATGGGCTGCTCTGATATTTCCTTGACCGAACTGATNAGCTNTTTTNCACCTATGGCGAACTTGCCNTCCCNATNTNCATCCATCACCTCGAGCGTTGTCACCATGGTGGTTTCGCTATCGGACGCCGTCATCTTCAACACNTTGCCCGAAAGTTCAAACAANATGCAATCGAGAATGNNCAAAGCGTTCTTGGAGCTTTGCACTCTGCTGATTGTCTGCAGGCGATTGCTGAGACTTGTACTTGATATATTGAATCTCATTGTCGAAAATATTTATTTGAACACAAAGTTAGAGAGAAGTTTTGAGAAAACAAAAAAAAAGCGTACTTTTGTGGCTGATTTTAATGTATTGTACAACAATAAACGACAAAATATGGAATTTACAGGAAGAATCATCAAGGCAATGGAGCCAAGAGGCGGTGTGTCAGCGAGAACTGGCAATCCATGGAAAATGCAGGATTTCGTGATAGAAGAGACGATGGGACAGTTCCCTAAAAGAATGGTCTTTAACGTCTTTGGCGAGGACAATCTGAATCGTTTCAATATACAGGAGGGTCAAGAGTTAACCGTTTCCTTCGACATCAACGCACGTGAATTTAACGGTCGTTGGTACAACGATGTGCGTGTGTGGAACGTCGTTGCTGCTCAACCTGCCACCGCACCTGCCGCACAGCCAGCAGCGCCTGCCATGGTCGCACCATTCCCTCCTGCGCAACCTGCTGCGCCTGCCCAAAACGCTTTCGAGGCTGCGCCCGACGAGTCGAGCGACCTGCCTTTCTAACACGGCGTCGCCACAACTAACACAACAGCCCCCGAACTTCTGCGAAAGATGGTTCGGGGGCTGTTGCTGTGCTGGGGTTTATTCCCAATAGAGGATTTCGCGGTTAATGTTCCACTTGTGGTCCTTGGGGAAATCATCGCCTTCCCATGCCTTCTTGCTGGTCCACTTCTCGGCAGGGTCGGTCCAGAAGGGGTCGGTGGCTGGCAAGCCAAGAGGCATGAATGCCAGCGAGGTCATGTAGAGCGAGCCATTGTTGGTGTACCAGTCGGCCACATTGGGGTGTGAACCGACAAAGCCGANGGTCAAGAAGCCACCTGCATTGTAGTTGTGGCNCTTNTGNTTTGCGTTCTGCNTGGGGTTCNCCACCTGTCCATAGAACATANGGTTGGCGACAGCCGTGATGGCGGCACGCACCTGTCCGTTGTGCAGTTCCTGTGGCAACTGCTTACGCCACGCCAGCTGGGCAAGTGGCTGGAGCACTGCCATGCGGTAGGGAATGCTTCGTCCCACGATGGGGAAAGTGCCTTCGGGAGAGATGAATCGCTCCAAGATGACGGCCCACTTCTGCATGCGCTTGCGGACTTCCTTCACACGGTTGTTGGCAGTGTTGCGCTTGCCGTCGGTAGCGCGGATGAGGTAGCCGTTACCTCCCTGACGGGCGCTAATCATCTCCAGACACTCCAAGTACATGGGCTGGATGACAAACGAGTTGTAATAGTCGAATGCGAATGAGGGACCATCGCTGTAGATGCCATCGCCGATATACCATTCTTCCACCTTGCTCATGGCGGTCTTGATGCGGAAGGCGTCGTAGTCTGCCCCGACATACATCAGGAAGGCTTCTTCCATGCCCACAAAGAGGAACCAGTTGGTGTAGGGAGGGTCGTAGCGGCGCAATCCCTTGATTTCCTTGATATAGAGGTCCTTGGTTTCTTGGGGCAGTGGCACCCAGAGCGAGTCGTAACCACGGTAAAGTCCTTCTACCACATAGGCACCATCGACCAAGGTCTGACCGCCATTCTCCCAGCCGAGGCGGTCGGGCGAGTTGGGGTCAACGGCATTGATGATGGCCTTGCGCGTCCATTCGCGCAGTTGCTTACGCTTGGCACTCTCGGGCGTGTCGTCATCCGGGAGGTTGAGCCAAGGTGCCAGACCTGCCAAAAGGCGGCCGAAGGCTTCCATGTATGCCACCTTCTTGTCGCGGTTGTCCCATGTGGGGGAAAGTTCCAGATTGGTGCAGCCACCAACTGTGTCCATCACCTGCTGCAGCTTTCCTTCTGCCATGTTGCGCATCACTGGCTCTGCCATCTGATACATGATATCGACCCACACTTCGCGGTCTGTCTTTTGTTTGTTTTTCGGTGCGGCAAACAGCCCCATGCTGATGCACACCAGAAGCGTTGTTAAAGTTAATTTCTTCATATATAGGTTATTGTTATAAGGTTATTCAGTCTTTGCCATGATGTCCTGCCCGACGGGCACTATCAATTATATCGTTCAAATTCGGTCATGAAGTCGCCACTCATCAAGACGAGGCTGTCGGGTGTCAACTGCATGATTTCAAACGTATCCACCACGGCTGGAGCTTCATCGCCGATTCGTTTGGGCACATGGAGGAGCAGCTGCCCTGCTTTCACTTCCCATGAGTCGTAATCGACCGACATGTTGTAGGTCGTCGCCCTGCCCTTTGAGTCCAGCTCCAAGCTCTGTTCGCGCCCGTCGGCTCCGCGCTGCGCCCAGAGGTGTTGCAGCGAGGTGAGGTTGACAGCAAGTGAGGCGTAGATGTCGTCGTCTGAGATATTGTATATCACCTTCACTTCATCGCCTACGCGGACACCGCCCATCACGGCCTGTACGGGCACATTGATGTAGATGGTGTCGCCGCTGTCGCTAACAAATTCCATCACATTCATGCTGGAACCCTCGCCAATGGTGCCGTGAGCCTCCACGATGCTGGGCATTTCTTCCAGCGCACGTATCTCCACAGGCGGTTTGGGTGGCTCTTTCTTCTTCTCCTCGCAGGAGCAGAGGGCAAGCGCAACGAACGCTATCAGAGCGATTGAGATTTTCTTCATGGTGATAGTTTATGACTTGATGTTGCAAAGATAACACATATTTTCTCGTCTGCGTCACTTTTTCTGAAAAGTTTTTCACACTGCACCTTACTTTCCGTCTTTCCCTTCATTCTGCACGCTGCTTGTCCGTCTTGAGACGGGGCGAGACCACGCTCGCAGGCCGACACCCTGCACATGTTCAATCGCGCACCCTGCGCAAAATAATATGCGCACCCTGCGCGTGTTATTTCACGCAGGGTGCGCACTATTGATTATCAGCGGTGTCTGAATGTTTGTTCTCCGTGGCTTAGACAAGATGGCGGATGAGTTCCTCTTTGTCGCCACAGAGCATGTCGATGACGGGAATCTCAATCATCGTATAGGCGCCAGGCTGCTGTTTGAGTGAGGCACGGGCCACATTGACAAGCACTTGGGCCGTGAGCGCAGGGTTGTTTATCTTCATGTCAAACTCGAAGAGCTGGTTGTGGGTCTTGCCGCTCACGCCCTTGCGGACGAGGTTGACACCATGACCTACGTCGTTGAGCGCGTCCACGCAGGGGACTTGCTGCACATGGGTCTCGTCGTTGACGAAATATGGGTCGGCCTTGATGGCGGCCTCCACCTGCTTGAAGTCTGCACCTTCCTCAAGCTCGACATATACCATGCGGCGGTGAATGCCTGTGCCCACGGGGATGGTCATGGAGAGCGCGTCTTTCACACCGTCAATGGCACGAACGGCTACGGAGTGACCCATTGAGCGACCTGGACCGAAGTTGGTGTAGCTGACACCCTTGGGAGCGAGGCTCTCCATGAGCGAACGCACGATGGAGTCGGAACCCGGGTCCCAACCTGCGGAGATGATGGAAACGGCATTGTTGGCCTTAGCGACAGCGTCGAGCGAACGGCGGAGGTCAACAATCTGCGTGTGGATGTCGAAAGAATCGACGGTGTTGATGCCAAGGGCGAGGCACTGCTTGGCGTATTCTTCTACCTTGCGGGTCGGTGTGGCGAGGATTGCCACCTGCACATCCTTCAGGTCTGTGATGTTTTTCACTACTGGATAGTTCACCAGTTCGGCTGGCTTGTCGGCATCGCCGTTGCGACGAACCACGCCTACACACTCCATGTCCTCTGAGGCCTCAATGGCTTCGAGCGCATACTTTCCAATGTTGCCATAACCAACGATGGCGGCACGAATCTTTGTCATAATTTTGTGTTGTTTGTTTGAGAGTTCGGAGCTTATCGATCTCGCCTGTCTCACACGAACCTATACGATGGGAACGATGGTAGAAAGACGGCAAGAAAAAGGGCAGCAACATGAAACGTTGCTGCCCTTGGGGTATAATATTTACTTCTGAGACGGCTCTTCGTCAGCCTCCTTGATGCGAGCACCCATCACAAGGTATGCCGTTGGAGCTGCGATGAAGAGCGAAGAACTGGTTCCGATGATAACACCAAGCATCATGGCGAAAGCGAAGGAACGAATGCTGTCGCCGCCCAGGATGAAGATGACGAGCAGCACGATGAACGTAGACACAGAGGTGTTGATTGTACGCGCAAGAGTGCTGTTCAAGGCATCGTTGAAGATGCGCTGGCGGTCACGCTTCGGATAGTTGTTGAAGACTTCGCGGATACGGTCGAAGATGACCACCTTGTCGTTGATGGAGTAACCTATCACCGTCAGAATGGCACCAATGAATGTTTGGTCAACCTCAAGCGAGAAACCAATCCAGCCGTAGCAGAGCGAGAACATGCCGATGACGAGCACGGTGTCGAGTGTCAGGGCAACAATAGAGCCAACTGAGTATGCCACGTTGCGGAAACGAACGAGGATGTACACGAAGATGACTACAATGGCGAAGAGCACGGAGAGAACTGCGCCACGCAAGATGTCGGATGCAACGGCTGGACCTACCTTCTGAGAAGACACGATGGAACCGCCGTCACGGTTGTCGCGGTCGAGGAATGCCTCTTCCGAAACTGCCTCATCGACCATTCCGCCATCGACAAATGCCTGATAGAGCAAAGACTCGATGTGGGCATCAGCCTCAGAACTGTTGTCCTGAATGTTGAAGTTGGTCGATACACGAACATTGTTGCCCTCTGTACCGATGGCAATAACCGTCACGTTGATGGCTTCTTCGTTTTGGTTGTTGGCCTCGAACTGCTTCACGATGGCTGTCTTCACGGCTTCGGGTTCTACCTGTCCCAAGAACTCAACCTTGTAGTTGCGACCACCTGTGAAGTCGATTGACTGACTCAAGCCGCGGATGGCGAAGCTGACACATGCTACCAGCAGGAAGATGCCAAAGGCAATGAACGACTTCTTGTAGTTGCCCATGAAGTTGAACTTCGTGTCCTTCATCATGTTCTGCGAGAACTTGGTGGTAAACTTGAGGTCTTGCCACTTGCCACGATTCAGGAAGTGCTCGTAAACAATACGAGTCATCCATACGGCTGTGAAGAACGAGCAGATGATACCGATGATGNGGGTGGTGNCGANGNCCTTGATTGGACCTGTGCCGANGTTGTAGAGGATAACACCCGTGAGGNTGGTTGTNNCGTTAGAGTCGAAGANAGCTGANANTGCNTTGCTGTAACCTGCTGCCACAGCGGCATTGATGCCTTTGCCTCCGCGCATTTCTTCCTTGGTGCGCTCGTAGATGAGCACGTTGGCATCGACTGCCATACCCAGCGTGAGCACCATACCTGCAATACCTGACATGGTAAGGGCTGCACCGAGCGAAGTGAGGATACCGAACGAGAAGAAGAAGTTGAGAACCAGCGCGCAGTTGGCAACCATACCTTCGCGAACACCGTACATGACTACCATGTAGAGCATCAGGATGATGAAGGCAACGATACAAGAGATGAAGCCAGCCTGNATNNACTGTGCGCCGAGGGTAGGACCAANGATGTCTTNCTGAATGATGGTGGCAGGAGCTGGCATCTTACCCGACTGCAACACGTTGGCAAGGTCCTTGGTCTCGCNGGTGGTGAAGCTACCTGAGATTTGAGTGCTGCCACCGTCAATCTTGTTCATGACGTTTGGNGCGCTATAAACCAAGTTGTCCAGCACGATGGCAACGCAANGGTTGACATTCGCTNCCGTGANGGCAGCCCACTTACGAGCACCTTCGGTGTTCATCTTCATGCTGACAACAGGATTGCCATACTGGTCGAAGTCATCTTTCGCCTCAGTCACCACGTCGCCCTCCAGCGGAGCGCGCCCATTAGGACCTGTGGTGCGGATGGCGTAGAGTTCAAAGATTTTGCCGGCCTTGTCCATTGACTTCACGCCCCACTTGAGCGAGAGGTCGGCTGGGAAAATCTGCTTGGCAACCTCGGAGTTGAGGAGCGCATTGATTTCGGCTGTGTCAAGTGCCTGTGCGATACCGACCATGCAGCCACGCTGAGCACCAGTAGGTTGGAGCATGGCGAAAAGAGGGTTCTCTTTCTTGGCTGCGTCAGAAGCCTTGGTGGTTTGCGCTGCCTTTTCTTCCACCTTGTTCACCTGAGCAAGTACGCTGGCTGCGCTTGCGCTGGAGTCAACTACTTCGGCAACCAGTTCAACGGCTGCTGTGTCGGCAACGATTGAATCAACTGATTCTGCTGCGACACTACCATTGCGGAGGGCTGCATTGAGCTGTGAAAGGTAAGGTGCTACCTGAGGAGCGTCGTAAGTCTCCCAGAACTCAAGGTTTGCACTGCCTTGAAGAAGTTTACGCACACGTTCAGGCTCTTTGATACCAGGCAGTTCGACCATGATGCGTCCGCTTTGCCCTTCAATCTTCTGAATGTTGGGCTGAACGACACCGAAGCGGTCGATACGGGTACGAAGCACGTTGAACGAGTTGTCAACTGCTTCATCCACACTCTTGCGAAGCACCTTCTCCACGTCAGCGTCGCTGCTGTTGGTGTTCACCTGTCCCTTCAGCTGCTGGGTGGCAAAGATGGCAGCGAGGGGCTTGCCTGCCGCATTCTTTTTATAAGCCTTGACAAAAAGTGTGATGAAATCGCTCTGACTTTCCTGAGCATCCTTGGCTGCCTCGCTGACAGATTGGAGGAAAGCTTCGTCAGTCTTGTGGTCCGCCAACGTNNTGACAACTTCTGGCACGCTTACTTCGAGGATGACGTTCATNCCGCCTTTCAGGTCCAAGCCCAGACCGATNCCGGTTTCGCGACAGTCCTTCAGCGTGTAGTTGCCAAGGTAGAATGGAGTCGTATTCAACGAGTCCAAGTACAACTCAGCAGCCTGTTCGTCCATCTTCGCAGCCTTGTCTTCCACATACTTGGTAACAAAGCCGAAGGACAGGTAGAAGAGGCAGATGAGTGTCAACGCCACTGCTAAAAACTTTACAAATCCTTTGTTTTGCATTTTGTTGATGTTATTAAATTGTTGATTGTTATTTATTGTCGATGAGTCAACGCCACAAACGCTCCAAGGGGTGGAACGGGATACCTCCATACGCATGCTATCTATGAATTACTAATAGGACGCGCGCGGATACGACGTGAGACGTTCAAGATGCAAAGGTATGCTTTTTTTTACAAAACAGAAGAATTTCCTAATAAAATTATTTGTTTCACGCTATTCGGGAGGACTCTTTTACACTAAAACAGCGTCAAACCGCACCAAGGAGCAAATTGACCAGCGCATGCCGCTGGGGTCATTCCTCGTCGAAACGGACGAAACAAGAGATAGGATAATGGTCACTGGCCTTGATGGAACAATCGACCACAGCGCCATAGGCTTGCAGGTTGGGACTGATAAGAATATGGTCCAAACGGAAGTACATACCACTGCGATAGTAACTAATGCCTGGACCATTCCCACTGCGTGTGTAGGCATCGTTGAGGAACTCAGTCAGTTTGTAATGTGTGTATGAAATGGGGGATGCGTTGAAATCACCACACACAACGATGTACCTGCCCTTGTTTTGCTGAACAAATGCAGCCACCGAATCGACCTGCATGCCACGCAACGAATCGCGGTAAGCCAGTTTCTCCAAGAGATGAAAGGACTTGCTCTTCGACCGGTTCTGTTTCGGATGCTGATAATTGGCGATGATGGACTTATAATCATCCTTGTCCTCCTGAGTCAGCCGATATGACTCCAAATGATTATTGACGACCAGCNTTGTCTTGGTGCCCACTGCCACCTCNTATGCGTATGAGGCATTGGAGGCTGAGACGTAATCTATCTTCCGCTCTGACAGTATCGGGTATTTAGAAAGACAAACAAGAAAGTTCTGCTCATCTTCACGCAACCGACTATAAGGGTACAGCTCACCCAACACCGCCAAAGCCTGCTTTGTACCAGCATTAGTGGCTTCTTGCAGACAAACGATGTCGGCATCGCTATGTTGTAGGTACTGTACAATCTTGTTTTCTTCCCACGGCACACCCTTCTCGTCTCCAAAGTTCATAATGTTGTAGGACAACACCTTGATGGCTCCAGCAGGAGGCTCTTGTGGCAGATTCACAGGGATATAGGTGCGGATGCTACTGGCACACACCAACATCCCCACAAGAGAAATCAGCGCACACCTCTTTTTGAAGATGAGCCAGAACACCACGAAAGGCACATTAACCAGCAGAAACACGGGGAACAACATCCCACATGCAGACAACCGGGCATAATGCTGAGGAGGCAACACAACCGAACAAGCACAAAAAATCATTGCCACCACTATAATAATGTTGATGACAATGACAATTGTTTGTGGTATGGTTTTCAGCAATTTCATTCCTCTCCCCTCATTCGTTTGCTGGCGTTAAAAAGAGCCTCCTTCTCCTGGGCAGACAAGTTCTGATACCCATTCTTGCGAATCTTGTCAAGAATGCGGTCTATTTCTTCGTTGTCCTGCGCTTTCTGCCTGTTGTATTCATGGTCTGCATGGTTGACTTCACGCACATTCGTCACACGCATCTTAGGAGCATGAGAACCGCCAAAGCCTTTCTTCACTTTCTCCCACACCCCCTCATCTTTATCATACTGAGTTCCTCGTGCAGAAGAGCCGTACCTGGACTCCCAACCGCCAGCATGCCGCTTAGCCTGCGCCCGCCAAAAGAAGAGCAACGAAAGACCCACCAAAATGCCACCCAAGTGGGCAAAGTGAGCCACACCGTCAATAGACGTGATACCCATGTACATCTCCACCAAAGTGTAGAAACCTACCAGATACTTTAACTTGATGGGGAAAGGGATAGGAATGATGAACAACCTTGCATTGGGGAAGAAGAAAGCCGCTGCCACCATCACACCATAGATGGCACCAGAAGCACCCACCAGCTGAACAGGCGGTATCAACCCTAAATACGTGCAGAANNGATTGNCCAGTGCCGCGCCAATGCCGCTCAACAGATAGTACCNCACANAGCGTTTCGTACCCAACTGTTGCNCCACAGCATTGCCAAATATCATCAGCGACCACATATTAAAAAATAGATGCCACCAACCGCCATGCATGAACATGTAAGTCACATATTGATAAAGCGCAAAGCCGCTATAACCAATAGGATGGAGGGCATTGAAGTTCAAGAACCAATCCGTATGTCCACCCAAAGATAACGCAGGCGTAATCAGATACGTCAACAAATAAAACACCACATTGATAATCAATATCACCTTAACGGCAGGAGTCATTCTCATAAAGTCCTACATTTAATAAATATACTCACTTCCTTTTTCGCTGCAAAATTAGCGATTTTCCTTCGTTCGTGGGGCAAAAATCCTGAAAACAAGTTTTTTTTTGACTTTTTTCAACATTTTTCAACCAATTTGTTTGTGCATAAGACTATATCCCATATATTTGCAACCACGTTTCACGCCAAACAGGCTTGCAATCAGCACGTAAGCCGTATTCTGAAGCAAACATTTTTCAATTTATTATTAAAATACCTAAATTATCAAACNNANNAACAANACAGAACTCGTTAGCTCTATCGCTNAANAGGCTGGTTTGAGCAAGGNNGATTCAAAGAAGNCCCTCGACGCTTGTGTTGAGTCAATCGCAGAAGTGCTCAAGGCAGGTGACAAGATTTCACTCGTTGGTTTCGGCACATTCTCTGTTTCAGAGCGTCCTGCTCGTCAGGGCATCAACCCCGCAACCAAGGCTCCTATCTCTATCCCAGCCAAGAAGGTTGCCAAGTTCAAGGCAGGCTCTGACCTCGACAACGCTATCAACTAATAAAATCCTTTTTTCTTGACGAAAGGAAAAAGACAAGAGGGCACTTCAATGCAACTGATGCAGGAGTGCCCTTTTTCATTCTTAAATACACAATTAAGAATACCATTTCTTATTGTAGTTTCCTTATACACCTCTAAGTTTTACTCCTGCCCATTCCTGCGGGCAACTCTGAACAAAACGTTATGAACATTAGACATTTATCGGTAATTGGATTATTAGTATTATCCGCATTCGTGCTATCGTCATGTTTTGACAACGATTACGACCTGAGTGACATCGACACCATGTCACGATTCAAGACCAAGAATCTAACAGTCCCTCTCAACCTTGACGTTATCACGCTTGACATGGTGATGGACTTGAACGAAAGCAGCGAAGTCAAGAAGTTCATTAACGAAGAGACAGGAGAACCATTCTACGCCATCCAGATAGATGGAGACTTCCATTCCGACCCCATCAAGGTGCATGACTTCACAGCCGCCCAACCCACCATCGCACCCACGATTTCAGAGCTGGACCAAGATTTGTCCATGCTGCCATCAGGCATCGCGGCACGCTACCCCATCACCAGNTCCCNNANNTNGTTTGAGTNGAAAGNCGAGAACGNNGACAAGTCNANCAAGAGCATCGAAAGCATCGGCGTGGACACGAAGTTCACGATTGAAATCCAGATTGACCAACTGGGAAGCTATCTGAGCAACGTTTATTTCAAAGGTGTTGAAATCCAGTTCCCGAAGGGGCTGACGGCAACCCCCAGCATCGGAACCTTTGATGCCAACACAGGCAAGCTAACCTTGCCCGATATGCAGCCAGACAGCAGAGGCAAGTGCATGGTAACCCTCAACATCACAGCCATCAAGACCGAAGAGGACAACGTGACCTACAACAGCACGACCCACACACTCCTCTACAAAGACCAGATGGAGATTACAGCCGGCGAAGTGGAAATCCGTGGCAACATCACCGCAAACTTCCCCAGCAAGATAAAGTTCACTTCCAGCCCAACCCTCGACGCCATCAAGATTCTCACCTTCACAGGCGAAATGGAGTATGAAGTAGAAGACTTTCATATCGACCCTATTGATTTGACCAACGTTCCAGCCATCATCGACCAGCCAGGCACCAAGCTGATGCTGGAAAAGCCACAGCTATTCCTGTCGCTCAACAACCCGATGGCTAAATACAACGTCTATTTCGAGAGTGGCTTTGGACTCACGGCCGAGCGCATGGTGCGCGTCGGCAACCAGAATGTCAAGAAGCAGAAAACCTACGAAATTGACGCGAACAGCGAGGGCAAGAATATCTTTGACACCAAGACAACAGACGGAAGTCCACAGCAGACAAGCAGCAACCAATTCGCATTGGCTCCATCCACGCCTGACCATCACGCAGACTTCCCCAACCCTAAGTTCGTTCCCTTCACCGACTTGAAGCGCATCCTGCTCCTCGATGACGACGTGGACAAAGAGAACGCGGCCGAAACAGGCGTGGGCATCCCCACCACCATCCGCGTCGATGTGAAAAAACCAAAGATGCCCACCCAGCGCGTGACCAACTTCGTACTGGGCGAAGAACTGGATGCCGTAGCAGGCAAATACGCCTTCTATGCTCCGCTACAACTCTCTGAAAATTCGCAGATTGCCTATACCGACACCATCAACGGCTGGAACGACGAGGACGTGGACAACATCACCATTGACTCCCTCATCATCACCTTCAATGCCACAACAGAGGTTCCATTTGAGACAACGCTCACCATCCACCCCATCGACACGACAGGCAAGCCTATTGCAGGAGTAAAGACGACCACAACCCACCTTGATGCCAAAGCACAGAACCAGCCCATAGAGGTAAAGATTGTCGGACCAATCACCCACCTCGACGGTCTGCTCATCAAGGCACACATTGTTAATACAGAGAGCGACCTGCTCGGTCCCGACATGAAAATCCATGTAGATAACAGCAAGACCGTGATAACAGGCCATTATGACAAAGAACTCTAACCCATCAACACACTAAAAACGAAAGATTATGAAAAATATACAGTCTATCATTGTGGTTACAGTTCTTGGAATAGCCTCAACCGCAACAGCCCAGAACCTCAACTCGGGCTACTTCAACGACGGCCACCTGTATCGCCATGATGTCAACCCAGCCTTTGGCAACGACCAAGGCTATGTCGCCATGCCCATCATCGGCAATCTGAACTTAGGCATGAGCAGCAACCTCCGCGTAGATAACATCTTTTATAACGTGAACGGGCGAACTGCCCTGTTCCTCAACCCCGAGGTGGACGACGAGAAGTTCCTCCGCGGCATCAAGCGCAAGCACAAAACCTACGAAGACCTCAAACTTCAGGTTTTAGGCACAGGCTTCAAAGGCATGGGTGGCTACAACACCATCGAAATCAATGCCCGCCAAAGCCTGCAACTCAACGTACCAGGCTCCCTCCTGCGCTTAGCAAAGGAAGGAGCACAAAACCAGTCTTACCAAATCAACAAGCTGGCAGCACATGTCGATGCCTATGCCGAAGTGGCACTGGGCCACAGCCACCAGCTCAATGAGCAGCTCCGCATCGGCGGCAAAGCCAAGTTGCTGTTAGGCGTTGCCAACATGGATGCCGACTTCCGCAAGGCATCCCTCACACTGGACAACGACGAGTGGACCGCCATCACTGATGCCAAAGTCCAAACCAGCCTCAAAGACATCAAGTACAAGATGGAGGAGAAGATGCGCGGCGCGGAAGGCGAGNAAACCAAACACCGCTATGTCAGTGGAATNGACGNCACCAAGTGGGGCATTGACGGTGTTNGTGTCGCTTTTGACCTGGGCGCAGAATACAAGGTCGATGAAAACTGGTCGTTTTCCGCAGCAGTGCTCGACCTCGGCTTCATCAACTGGAAAAACAACTACGTGGCTTCAACCAAAGGCGAGCACCTGGTGAACACAGATGCTTACTTGTTCAGCTTGGACGACGAGTCAGACAACTCGTTCGAGAGAGAAAGCGACCGCTTGTTGGAGGGCGTGGCCTCGCTCTACGAACTGGACGATCTCGGCGACCAAGGCAGCCGCTCCCGCATGCTGGCAACCACCATCAATGCCGGTGTGGAATACACCCCCGATTTCTACAAGAAGATGTCCATCGGCCTGTTGAGCAGCACCCGCATTGCCGGCAAATACACCACCACCGAAGTGCGCCTATCCGCCAATGTGGCCCCCACCAAGCTCTTCTCCGCCTCAGCCACCTTTGCTGTGAACACCTTCGGCGCAGACTTCGGCTGGCTGCTGAACTTCCACCCCTGCGGATTCAATATCTTCTTCGCCACCGACCACCAACTATTTGGCAAGCTTGCCAAACAGGGAGTTCCGCTGTCAGGCAACGCCAATGTGAACATTGGCATCAACTTCCCATTCGGACATTGATATAAACTTTATCATCCATCCAACAAGAAGGGGCTGTGTTGCGACACAGCCCCTTCTTGTTACCCCTACCTTTCAATGCCCCAAATGGGGTCTGAGTCACACCCCGTTTAGGGTGTGACTCAGACCTCAAACAGAGTGTGACTCACTCCCCATTTGAGGCTATAAATTAGCGGAGGGCGACCGCCGAATAGGCGACGATAATGTATCGGGCAAACTTGCCCACAAACGACCAGAAGATGACACCCCAGACGTTAGCTCGCAGGATGCCCAGCGAAATGGATATCGCCGTGCCGAAGATGGGGAGGAAGGAGAAGGCGGCAAGCCAAGAGCCTCGCTTTTCCACATAGTCACGCGTCTTGCGCAGGCGGCGCTCCTTAATGTGCATCCAGTGGGAAATCTGTTCGATGCTGCCAATGCGCCCTATGAAGTAGTTGAACAGCGAGCCTAACACATTGCCGACGGTGCCGCTTATCACGGTCAGCATCGGGTCCATACCCGTGGTGACCAGCAGTGCGCCCATCACCGCCTCGGAGCTGAATGGCACAAACGTGCCCGCCAGAAAGGATGCCATCGCCATGCCCCAGTAGCCGTAGTCGATAAAGAACTGATTGAGTGAGTCCATGTGCCTGTTTATCTCAAAAGATTAGATGAAAATGAGCATCACACACATATTGCACTGCCACCGTCATGACAGCGAGCAGCAACAGAACCAGGCAGCAGATATGAGAGAACCTGGTATGTGTCAACGCGAAGAAATGCCCGAACACCATCGACGTGCTCACCAGCAGCAGCGGCATCAGCACATCGGCATATTGTGGCTGCAAGCAAATCAGGACGATGAGCACTCCGCCATACAGGCAGAGTGCGTCATATTGGATGCGTGTGCGCACTCGATCCAAATAGCGGTGGAGATAGAAGTCGATGGTTCCGACCACGAAGAGCAACACCACGAAGAGGAATGTCACCACGTCCCGATAATCCACCAGATGATAGTCGCCAGCATGGAACCTCACTGCGGTCTGCGCATGCGCCATGAACATCGCGAAGTGACCCGACATCGCCGCAACACCTGCATACAGCCAATAAGTCATGAGCAATGCCAGCAACGATGCCACGAAGCACCGAAATGAGAAGGCTTGGAAATAGCCTTGCATGAGCCAGTACAAAGGTGCCAGCCACACCAGCTTGGGGAACACCAGCGACGCCACCGACAGATACAGGAACACCTCGAAGGACAATATCGGGTCGGGATGCTGATAGGCTGCGAACAAGGAGAAGAACGACAGCAAGGACAGCAACAGGACCACATAGCCAGGCTGGAAGCCATGATATGCCACGGAGATAGTCAGCAAGATGGCAAGCATGCAACTCAGCATGCGCGAACTGACCCTCAGCAGGATGTTCCTGCTGTTCAGCTCCACCATCATGTAAACCGCCAAGGCGGCACACAGCAGCCCCAATCCCAAAGCTTCACACCCCTCCTGCAAGGTCTTGGGGACAAAACGCCATAGCCCATACTCTTCGCCCATGAAGGCAGCCCCGTCTGAGGTCGTGGGCAGCACTATCCACAACAATACAGACAGCACGCCCACAACGGGGAGTGTCGTTTGGCTATTGGCAATGGTCTTTTGTATATTCAGCTTCACAGATTGTTCCTTTTGTGACGCTGCCTCTCCGCCTTTCACGGAGGGACGGCAGAATCGGTTGCAAAGTTAGGCATTTGGGGCGAAAAGTGCAGAACAAAAGGTCAAAAAACAATCCTGCCCGCCATTCAGATTGTCAGTAGCTTAGATTTTTCGGTTTCCACTTTTCACTTTTCACTTTCTTTTCGTACCTTTGTAGCCGATTTTTGTACAAAAAGGTTCTTGATGAAAAAACTCTTTATTGAGACTTATGGCTGCCAAATGAACGTGGCGGACAGTGAAGTCATTGCCTCTGTGATGAAGATGGCGGGGTATGAGACCTGCGAATCTATCGACGAGGCTGACGCTGTGCTGTTGAACACTTGTTCTGTGCGTGAAAATGCAGAGAACAAGATATATAACCGTCTGGAAGCCCTTCATGCGATGCAGCGGAAGAAAGCCTTTATCGTAGGCGTTGTGGGATGTATGGCAGAGCGAGTGAAGGAGGACTTGATAAAGCGCCATCATGTGAACCTCGTGGCAGGTCCTGACTCTTACCTCTCGCTGCCAGAGCTGTTTGCCGCCGCCGAGATGGGCGAAAAGGCCATCAACGTGGAACTGAGCACGACGGAGACTTATCGCGATGTTATCCCGGAGCGTGTGTGCGGCAGCCACATCAGCGGTTTTGTTAGCATCATGCGTGGATGCAACAACTTCTGCCACTACTGCATCGTGCCTTACACCCGAGGTCGTGAACGCAGCCGCGAGGTGAACAGCATTCTGAGCGAGGTGAAGGACCTGCAAGACAAAGGCTACAAGGAAGTGACGCTGCTGGGGCAGAACGTGAACAGCTACCGCTTCGACAGCGTGGGTTTTCCACAGCTCTTGTCCACCGTGGCAGAGACTTTCCCCACGATGCGCATCCGCTTCACCACTTCACATCCCAAGGACATGAGCGACGAGACCCTGGAGGTGATTGCCTCACACCCGAACATCTGCCGCCACATTCATCTGCCCGTGCAGAGCGNCTCAGACCGCNTCCTGAAACTGATGAANCGCAAATANACACGCGAGTGGTATCTTGGACGTGTNGNTGNNATCCGGCGCATCATTCCCGACTGCAGCATNACCACCGACATCTTCGTCNGCTACCATTCTGAAACAGAAGAGGANCACCAGTTGTCGCTCTCGCTGATGCGAGAAGTGGGNTATGATNCTGCCNTNATGTTCAAGTATTCGGAACGCCCTGGCACTTACGCCTCGAAGCACCTGCCCGACGATGTGCCCGAAGAGACCAAGATTCGCCGTCTGAACGAGANGATAGCCTTGCAGAACACCCTTTCGGCCGAGAGCTACAAGAGGGACATCGGCAAGACGTTCGAGATTCTGGTGGAGGGCGTGTCGAAGCGCAGCAAAGAGCAGTTGTTCGGACGCACCCCCCAGAACAAGGTGGTGGTGTTCGACCGGGGCAACCATCACATTGGCGACTTCGTGACAGTGAAAGTGACGGAATCCAGTTCAGCAACCCTTAAAGGCATCGAGACCAAATGAATAGGAAAAGACATTCGTTTCTCAGCACCCAATTCATCACAGCCACCATTAGCACCACATTGGTGCTGGTGTTGCTGGGCATCATCGTGCTGTTCGTCATGACAGCACAAAACCTCTCAACCTTCGTCAAGGAGAACATCCAAATCAGCGTGCTCATCAACGACGAGATGGACAACGCTGCCATTCTGCAAATGGAAAAGGCACTGAAGGCGACACCCTTTGCCAAAAGCGTGGAATACATCTCGAAGGAGCAAGCATTGCAAGAAGAGATTGCCGCGCAAGGGGTTGACCCCACAGAGTTCATCGGGATGAACCCCTACACGGCATCGTTTGAAATCAAAATCAATGCCGACCATGCCAACCCCGACAGTGTAAACATGGTTGTCAAGCAGCTGAAAGGAGACAGCAATGTGGTGGATGTCGTCTATTCCAAAGACCTCATCAAGTCCGTCAATGACAACATCCGCAAGGTGAGCGTCATCCTGCTCATCATCGCGGCTCTGTTCACCTACATTTCGTTTGCCCTCATTAACAACACCGTGCGGCTCACCATCTTCTCCAAACGCTTCATCATCAACACCATGAAGCTGGTTGGAGCCAGCTGGAGCTTCATTCGCCGCCCCTTCTTAATCAGCGGCTTCGCACTGGGCATCGTGTCGGCTGTCGTTGCCGATGGACTCATCCTCGGCGGCTTGTATTGGCTGCACAACTTTGAACCCAGCATCCACGCTGTCATCGGATTCAAAGACATCATCGTGGTGTCGGCAGCGGTATTTCTGTTCGGCATCATCATCACGTTCTTCTGCACCTTCTTCTCCATCAACAAGTATCTGAAGATGAACAGCAGGGAACTCTACTACATCTAACCAGCCCACGCACAGGGCGGTTCGCAATGGTCAATCATCAACTATCAACTTCAAGCATCACGATACTATAATGAAGAACTTTGCATTTACAAAAATCAATTACATCCTGCTGGCGGTAGGATTCATCATCATCGTCGCAGGGTTCATCCTCATGTCGGGCGATGGCACCACCGAGGAGCGGTTCAACCCCGACNTCTTCAGCGACACACGCATCAAGGTGGCACCCATGGTGTGTCTCTTCGGCTTTCTTTTTGAGGTGGTCGCCATTCTTTGGCCTGCCAAGAAAAACAACAAATTAAACGAATAAGGCACAGACGATGGATTGGATTCAAGCATTGGTATTAGGCATCATTCAGGGTCTCACAGAATATCTTCCTGTCAGCAGTAGCGGCCACCTGCAAATCGGTCAGCACCTGCTGGGCGTGAACGAGGCGGGAGGACTCACCTTCGACATCGTTGTGCATGTGGCTACCGTGCTCTCCACATTGGTCATTCTTTGGACAGAGGTGGCATGGATTTTCAAAGGGCTTTTCAAGTGGGATGGGCAGCTGAACAGCNAACAGAAGTATGCGCTCAACATCCTCATTTCGATGATTCCTATCGGTATTGTCGGCTTATGCTTCAANGATGNCATAGATGNNCTTTTCCAAGAGAGCCTCACCATCGTGGGCGTATGCCTGCTGGTGACTGCTTGCCTCTTGGCACTCACACACTTCTACAAGCCAACTGAGCGCGAGAACATATCGCCGTTGCATGCCTTCATCATTGGTGTGGCGCAAGCATGGGCGGTACTGCCAGGTCTCTCTCGAAGCGGCTCTACCATCGCCACAGGTCTTCTGCTGGGCAACAGCCGCAAGAGCCTTGCGCAGTTCTCTTTCCTCATGGTCATTCCACCCATTTTGGGCGAGGCACTGCTCGACTTCAAGCATATTGTAGCCCCCAGTGCAGAATACATCGCTGAACATGGTGCAGAGGTTCAGATTCCGACGACAGCCCTCGTGGTAGGCTTCTTGGCAGCTTTCGTCAGTGGATGCTTTGCCTGCAAATGGATGGTTGCTCTCGTAAAACGAGCCAAACTCATCTATTTCGCAGCCTATTGTGCCATCATCGGCATCATCACGCTCTGTATTGCATGAATCCGTTAGCTGGCGAAATACTCATTTTCAACAAGCCCTACCGTTGGACCTCCTTCAACGTGGTGGCAAAGGTGCGAGGCGAACTCTCGCACCGCTTGGGTGTGAAGAAACTGAAAGTGGGTCATGCAGGTACACTCGACCCGCTTGCCACAGGCGTTCTCATCGTCTGCACGGGCAAGAGCACAAAACTGATTGACGAACTCCAAGCCCACACGAAGGAATACGTTGCCACCATCAAACTCGGTGCTACCACTCCTTCCTTCGACATGGAAACCGCCGAAGATGCAACCTACCCCACCGCACACATCACCCGAGAGTTGGTGGAAGAGAAGCTCAAGGCATTCATGGGGCGCATCGAACAGGTTCCGCCCACGTTCTCCGCAGTGAAGGTAGATGGCAAACGCGCCTTCAAGTATGCCCGACAAGGGGAGGAAGTGGAACTGAAGCCCAAGATTCTGGTTATCGATGAACTGGAAATTCTTCACTTTGGCGAAGTGGAGAATGAGGCATCCACAGAGAATGCCGACCCACGTGAACGCATCAGGTATCAAAGCGAGAACCTCCGAGGCACGCACCTCTCGCTCACCATCCGCGTGGTGTGCAGCAAGGGCACTTACATCCGCGCCTTGGCACGCGACATCGGTCATGCGCTTGGCTCTGGCGGCTATCTCACCAGCCTCATCCGCACCCGCATCGGCAAATATAAACTCCAAGACTGCATGGACATCAACGAGTTCCCCCAATGGCTGGAGCAACAGACATTTGAACAAGAGGGGAACAATGAAACCCATAAATAACTAACAGAATCCGTTAAAACACCAAACAATAGATGAAGCTTTCACAATTCAAGTTCAAACTGCCCGAAGAGAGGATTGCCCTTTATCCGCGCACTTACAATCCAGAAACCAAGTACTATAACCGCGACGAAGCCAAGCTCATGGTTGTACACAAGCAGACAGGCGAGATTGAACACCGTCTCTTCAAAAACATCATCGAATACTTTGAAGAAGGCGATGCCTTTGTGTTCAACGACACAAAAGTCTTCCCTGCGCGCCTCTATGGTAACAAGGAGAAGACTGGCGCACGCATCGAGGTGTTCCTCTTGCGCGAACTCAACGAGGAGCTACGCCTTTGGGACGTGCTCGTCGATCCAGCCCGAAAGATTCGTATCGGCAACAAACTCTACTTCGGTTCCGACGAGTCGCTGGTGGCAGAGGTTATTGACAACACGACTTCACGCGGTCGCACCCTCCGTTTCCTCTACGATGGACCTCACGATGCCTTCAAAGAGACCCTCTATTCGCAAGGCGAAGCACCCATCCCCGACGACATCCGCATGCACCGTCCGACTGAGGAGGAAGACCTTGAACGCTTCCAGAACATCTACGCACGCCACGAAGGTGCTGTCACTGTGCCCGTCACAGGACTCCATTTCTCACGCGAGTTGATGAAGCGCATGGAGATTATGGGCATCGAACAGGCTTTCATCACCATGCACGCAGGTCTCGGCAACTTCCGCAGTATCGACGTGGAAGACCTGACCAAGCACAAGACTGATTCCGAGCAAATGTTCGTCACCAAGGAAGCATGCGACATCGTGAACAACGCAAAGAAGAACGGTCACAAGATTTGCGCCGTCGGCAACACCACCCTGCGCGCCCTCGAAACAGCCGTAGGTCCAGGCGGATTCATCAAGGAGTTTGAAGGATGGACCAACAAGTTCATCTTCCCTCCCTACGACTTCACCGTAGCCGACGCATTCGTAGTGAACTTCCAGATGCCACTCACCACCATGCTCATGCTCGTCACCGCTTTCGGTGGTTACGACCTGGTGATGAACGCCTACAAAGAAGCCCTCAAAAGCGACTACATGTTCGGCACCTTCGGCGATGCCATGCTCCTCATTGACTGACAAAGTGCATCTCGTATATCTCTCACTCGGAACGAACCTTGGCGACAAAGAGCAGAATCTCCTGTCCGCCATTGCGGAAATAGGAAGGCGGATTGGTCTCATCAAGGCACAATCTGCCTTCCTCGTCACTGCACCGTGGGGATTCGAGAGCGAGCACTCTTTCCTCAATGCGGCTGTGCGTGTGGAAACCGAGCTTTCCCCCATCGCCCTGCTTGACGAGACCCAACAGATAGAACGCACATTGGGGCGCACGCATAAGACCACCGATGGACAATACCACGACCGCATCATCGACATCGACATTCTCCTTTACGACGACCTTCACATCGACACTCCCCGTCTCACCATTCCCCATCCACACATGCACAAGCGCGACTTTGTGCTCATTCCTCTACACGAAATTTTAATCTCCAACGATACAACGACATGAAAACAACCACCCTCTTCACCTTACTCACCCTACTCTCTCTTCCAATCATGGCACAGAAAAAGCTTTTTACCATCAACGACCTCATTCCCGGCGGTTCCACTTACTATGCCCACTCCAACCCCGCTACCAAGCATCTCGCATGGTGGGGCGACACCTGCATCGAACTGGGCATAGACCAATGCCAAAGAATAAACAAACACAGCGGAGCTGACGACACAGGCTCGGCACTCAACACCTTGACGTTGGAGAACATCAACAACATCCTCTCCACCAACGGCAGAAAGACCATCAATCACTTCTATAACGCTTCTTTCCCCTATACAGAGAAGCCCTACATCCTCATCGACCGAGACAGAGAACAGACGCTCATCGACTGGGTGAACAAACAAGTCGTATGGAAAGCCGACCTTCACCTCAAGGCACACAACGAGGATTGGAACAAAAACTCCCAATCCACAGCCTACACCATCGACCACAACCTCTTCGTCCTCACAGCCGATGGCAAGACACACCAAGTTTCCACCGACGGCAGCACAGACCTCACCTACGGCGAATCCGTCCACCGCGACGAGTTCGGCATTTCCAAAGGCACTTACTGGAATCCCGATGGCACCCTCTTGGCTTTCTACAAGATGGACCAAAGCATGGTGTCGAAGTATCCGCAGGTCAACATCACCTTCCCCTCCGACGCACAGGAAGGAGCATCCCGTTGTGCCCAGCTCGCCCCAGACCCCTACCCCATGGCAGGCGAGACTTCCCACAAAGTCTATGTGGGCATCTTCAACCCACAGACAGACAAAACCATCTATCTGAACACTGGCGACCCCACCGACCGCTACTTTACCAACATCGCCTGGTCGCCCGACGGCACACGTCTCTACCTCATCGAACTGAACCGTGACCAAAACCACGGCTCGCTCGACGAGTACGATGCACAGACAGGCGAGAAAATCCGTACACTCTTCACCGAAGACAACGACAAATACTTTGAACCAGTNCAGCCCATCCNGTTCTTNCCGTGGGACAACACCCAGTTCATCTATCNGACCCGCCGCGACGGCTACAACCACANCTATCTATATAACGTAGCGGGCAAGCTCGTCAAGCAACTCACCACAGGAAAGTTTGAAGTGCTGGACGTGCTGGGCTTCAACACCAAGGCAAAGACCATCATCTACACCTCCAACGAGCAGAATCCGCTCCAAAAGAACGTCTTCTCCGTCAACATGAAGGGCAAACGCACCCTGCTGGGCAACAACACGGGCTGGCACAACGCAACGCTCTCTGAATCGGGCAAATACTTCACCGACAACTACACCTCGCCCCTCATCCCACGCAACATCGACGTGGTATCGACTACTGATGGCACCGCCACCAACATCTTCTCCGCCGCCGACCCTTGGACCTCCTACCAAGTGCCTGAAATCAAGACAGGCACCATCAAGGCTGCCGACGGCGTGACCGACCTCTACTATCGCCTCATCCTGCCCACCGACTTCGACCCCAACAAGAAATACCCTGCCGTGGTGTATGTGTATGGCGGTCCTCATGCCCACAACATCGACGCCACCCGCAACTGGGGCGCACGCGGCTGGGACATCTGGATGGCGCAGCAGGGCTATGTCATGTTCTGCCTCGACAACCGTGGCAGCGAACACCGTGGACTCGACTTCGAGCAAGCCACCTTCCGCCAGCTTGGCGTGGAAGAGATGAAGGACCAGCTGAAAGGTGTGGAGTTCCTGAAGAGCCTCCCCTATGTGGATGGCGACCGCCTCGGTGTGCATGGTTGGAGCTTCGGCGGCTTCATGACCACCAGCCTCATGACCACCTACCCCGATGTCTTCAAGGTGGGCGTGGCAGGCGGTCCTGTCATCGACTGGCACTTCTACGAGGTCATGTATGGCGAACGCTACATGGACACGCCGCAATCTAACCCCGAAGGCTACGAAAGCACCTCCCTGCTCAACAAAGCCAAGAACCTGAAAGGTCGCCTCATGGTCATCTATGGCGGCAACGACCCCGTGTGCGTGCCCCAGCACACCCTCGCCTTCATGCGGGCCTGCATCGATGCCGACACCTACCCCGACCTCTTCACCTATCCGGGCGACGGGCACAACATGATGGGCACCGACCGCATACACCTCCACAACGTCATCACACGCTACTTTAACGACCATCTGAAATAACCATTTATACAGAAACCAATAACTCATCAACAACAATGAAAGCAATCAGTACAAAGAAGGCTCCAGGGGCGATAGGTCCTTACAGCCAAGCTATTGAGGTAGGCAACATGGTTTACACGTCGGGACAGCTGGGNCTTGACCCCGCCACAGGCGCATTCCCCGATGGGGGCGTGAAGGAACAGGCACGCCAGTCGCTCCTGAACGTGAAAGCGATTCTGGAAGAGGCAGGGCTGTCGATGTCCAACGTGGTGAAGACCACCGTGTTCATGGCAGACATGAACGACTTTGCCGACATGAACAGCGTGTATGCCGACTTCTTCGCAGAACCCTACCCTGCCCGTTCGGCAGTGGCGGTGAAGACACTGCCCAAGAACGCGCTGGTGGAGATTGAAGTGGTAGCAGCTCGATAGTGGAAACCGCCCCAAAAGCAAGAACATGAAGAAACTGACAGTCGTGAAGGTGGGAGGCAAAATCGTGGAAGACGAGTGCTCCCTGCAACAGCTCCTGAAAGACTTCTCCGCCATCGACGGCGCAAAAGTGCTGGTGCATGGCGGCGGCAGGTCGGCAACCAAAGTGGCGGCACAACTGGGCATTGAGAGCACCATGATAGACGGCAGGCGAGTGACCGATGCCGACATGCTGAGGGTTGTCACCATGGTGTATGGCGGACTCGTCAACAAGAACATCGTGGCGCGCTTGCAGGCCTGTGGCATCAACGCGCTGGGCCTGACGGGAGCCGACATGAACGTGATGCGCTCGCACAAGCGCCCCTTGAAGAAGGTGACGATGGACGACGGCACGGAGCAGCTGGTGGATTTCGGCTTTGTGGGCGATGTGGATGCGTGCGACGGACAGATGCTCGCCACCCTCATCGGCGAGGGCATCGTGCCCGTGATGGCACCGCTGACCCACGACCAGCAAGGCAACCTGCTCAACACCAATGCTGACACCATCGCTGGCACAACCGCCAAAGCCCTGGCACCTTACTTCGACGTGACCCTCATCTACAGCTTTGAACATGCCGGTGTGCTGACCGACCCCGACGATGAGACCTCGGTCATCCCCCACATCACCGCCGAGAGCTTCGAGCAACTGAAAGCCGACGGCACCGTGAGCGGCGGCATGATTCCGAAGATTGAGAACGCACTCGAAGCCGTCAACGCAGGTGTAGAGAGAGTCATCATCACGAAGGCTGACGCCATCGACGGCACCAAGGGGACTATCATCGACAACACCCCCAACGCACCCAAAAACTGACACGCACCACCACTGGAGTACTTCTTCGGAAGTACTCCAGTACTGCAACTAAAGTACCCCAGTACTTCCGAAGAAGTACTGACAACGCACAGAGCGAACAACGACGACCAAGCATGCTGGATTTCAAGCGCGACATACTGCCCCTGAAGAACATCATCTTCCGCACGGCACTGCGCATCGTCCTGAACAGGGAGGAGGCGGAGGACATCGTGCAGGACACGCTGATGAAGCTGTGGCAACGTCGCGACGAACTGGAACAAGTGAAGAACCTGGAAGCCTTTGCCCTCGCCTCAGCCCGAAACCTCGCCATCGACCGCAAGGAACGGATGGAGAACCGCAACGTGTCGCTGGACAACGAGGCGCACAATCGTCCCGACGAAGGCTCACCCGACAGCGACACTCACATCGTGCAGCAGGAGACCCACCATTTCATGACCAGCATCATCAACTCCCTGCCCGAAAAGCAACGCACCATCCTGCAACTGAGAGACATCGAAGGGAAAAACTACAAAGAGATTGCCAACCTGTTAAGCATCACAGAATCAGACGTAAAGGTCTCACTCTTCCGAGCGAGAAACGAGCTGAAAACAAAAATTCTGCAAAATAAATCATTTTTCCTGTAACTTTTCCGCCTCCCACCCGTCATACTAATAGAAAGAGGCAAAAGAACTCACCCAACGATGGACTACAAGTACATAGAGCAACTGCTGGACAGCTACTTCTCCTGCACCACTACATTGCAGGAAGAACAAATCCTGCGCTCGTTCTTCTCACAAGAGGATGTGCCTGGTCATCTGGCTCAATATGCCGACCTCTTCCAATACGAGGTCGCAACAAAAGAAGAGACCTTGGGCGAGGACTTCGACCAGCGCATGATGGCACTTGTCGACACAGAAAAGAAGGAACAGACGACGACAGCACACACCGTGGCAATGACCACTCCCCGTCTCGCCAAAAGAAAAGTCTTGGGCATCTCATCCCAAGTCTTCGCCCCCTTCTTCAAAGCCGCAGCCATCGTGGCAATGGCCCTCACCATCGGTCGCGCCGCCGAGCACGCCATCGGTGAGCAAGAAGCCGAGGAAAACCGCAACATCGTAGCGATAGACCCCTACATCAAGTCGAGCGACGTGCAGCAAGCCATCCGCGTAAAAGACGTGAGTCAGGCCGAAACAAGAACCACCAACGACTCCATCCTGAGCATCGCCGTCCAAGACGAGATTCGGTAACCCCAGAATTTTGCTTTTACATGTAATATAAAACATCAATGCTTAACTAAACCAAAAACCACCAGGCTCAAGCTGCGAAGCCCAACGCCTTCCGCCCAGAGGTATCGCCCCTGCGGCAACCCAAAGATTGAACAAGGTTCAATTCTCTTTGAAACCAACTTCGTGCGCCAAGCACGAAAAAGGGCATCCCTTACGAGATGCCCCTTTTTTCCTTTTAATAACAGCTTTACAACACAAAAAGTACTATTATTATGATAGACCAAATTATTGCTTACAACAAGACGTTCGTGGCGGAGAAGGGCTACGAGAAGTATTTGACGGACAAGTATCCCGACAAGCGGTTGGCGGTGCTGTCGTGCATGGACACCCGACTGACTGAGTTGCTGCCTGCTGCACTCGGCTTGAAGAACGGGGATGCGAAGATAATCAAGAATGCTGGGGGCTTGGTCATTTCGGCGTTCGATTCGGCTATGCGAAGCCTCGTGGTCGCCATCTATGAGCTGGGCGTGAAGGAGATTATGGTGGTGGCTCACAGCCATTGCGGGGCTTGCCACATGAGTTACGACCACTTCCACCATGAGATGATTGCGCGTGGCGTGACGGACGAGACACTCGACACGATTCGCAAGTGCGGCATCGACCTGAATGCCTGGCTGGAGGGGTTCAAGGACACGACGGAGTCTGTGAAGAAAACGGTTATGACTATCAAGACGCATCCGCTTGTCCCAAAGGATATTGTGGTGCGCGGTTTTATCATTGACTCGGAGACGGGCGAATTAACTGAAGTTGCAGAATGATGGATTACTTGCCAAAAGACCCGATGATGCTGATGTCGAGCGTCAACATGTTGCTTCGTGACGAAGAGTATGACACGCTGGAATCCTTGTGCTGCGCTTTCGACAGAGACCCACAGGAGGTTAAGGATTGTCTGTTGGAACAAGGGTACGCATACAACGAGCAACAGAAGCAGTTTAGACCCGTCGGATGTGACGCATGAAGATGGTGCAGCGTTTGCTTGAGTCCGCTATAACCCGAGTGATTACAAAAAGGGCTGATTCCTATGCAGGAGTCAGCCCTTTTTGACTATCGGGGTATCGCCTAACCATCTGGTGGAAAGAGAAACGTCGTACTACTTGCGTCGAATGATGCGGTTGGTCACACGCTCGGCAGAGATGACGGTGCCGTCTTCGCCCACGATGTCCACGTTCCACACATGGGTGCTCTTGCCAGCGTGAATGAGCCGCGCCTTGCCATACACCTTGCCTTCGGTGGCAGACATGGCAACATGGCTGGCATTCACCTCGGTGCCACACACAGCGAGCGACTCGTCATAGTGGGTGAGGTGGAGCGAGCCGACCCCGGCAATGGTCTCCGCCAACGTAAGCGAGGCACCTCCGTGGAGAATGCCCAGATACTGGCGTGTGGAAGGGGATATAGGCATTTCGGCCACGGCGAGGTCGTCGTCGGTGGGGATGAAACGAATGCCCAAAGCTTCAATGATAGTTCCCTGCATGCGGGAATGGAGGAAGTCACACTCTTGTTGAGTCAACACGATACCGATTACGATTTAATGATTTACTTGCGATAAGGACCATATTCATTGTCACACTCTTGACTGCGCATCAACGTGAAGATGAGAATTACGATTCCACCAACATAAGGGACAAGAGACAGCCAATACCACCATCCGCTTCTGCCCGTATCATGCAGCCTTCTTACTAAAACAGATACAGAAGGGCATATCACGCAAAGGACTACAAGTGCATAGACGGCAGTCATAACACCTATCATAACATCCCTGTCTCCACCCGAGAACAATGCCCCAAGTATTCCACCGACGATAGCACCGCCTATGACGACTAACGTATAAAACAGCACAAAGTACCAGTATTCGCTTCTTGTCGCCCGTCCTTCAAAGGACGCATACTTCTCTTTCAGGCAAATACGTACAGCATCACGAAAGCCAATACTACCCCCCCCCAATGTTACATTGGCATGCTTCTAATTGGTTTCCACATTTGCAGCAGACCTGAGCGTTGTCTGCATTAACCGCATTGCACTTGTTACAAATCTTCATAATAGTTCTGTGTTTTTAGGTTGTTTGACAATATGGCGACGGGTGACAAAAAAGTGCCAAGACTTTATGTATCAACAACTATCACTCCACTCACCGAGGGCAAAGTTACTGATATTTCTTGTATTGCAAATGACTTCCGCAAGTTTTTTGACATCCTGATAGCAAAATCTATGGTGAAAGGCTGTTCCTAACGATAATATCACCGTCATTCAACTTCACCAAGGCTGGCTGAATGACCGCCATCATATCGCTCCCGTCGGGGGTAAACGGGACAAGAAAGCCACTTTTGTCTTCAGGCAGGAAGGTCGGACATGGGGTATCAGGCACTGCGGTGTGTGGCGTGCTTTCACAGCCTCTAAATCGGAGTCCCCGACTCCGACAGACCGATGTCCCCGACTCCGATTGGTCGGAGTCGGGGACATCGATTTTTGGGGTCATTTTGAGAGGGTGAGGGTGATTCATTCAGACGGTATGATACCTATGCAGTTCCGCTCTCAGGGCGTGTGCCTGTCCGTCGGTCACAATGTCCATCAGTGCCCAAAAACGGGGCGAATGGTCGTGGTGGACGGTGTGGCAAAGTTCGTGGAGGATGACGTAGTCTTGCAGATGTTCGGGCACTTGCATCAGGTAGAGCGACAGGCTAATGGTGTTTCTGCTGGAGCAAGAGCCCCATCGGGTTTTAGAGTTGCGGATGGTGAGCCGCTCATAATGAAAGCCATGCCTGTCAGACAGTTCCGCTGTCCGTCGCGGCAAGCGCGCCTTTGCCTGCTGGCGCATCCTTTCCACGTCGTCGGGGGTCAGCTGGGGGCGATTCTTCAGTGCCTTTTGCTTTTTCAGGAGAGGGAGGCGGAACTTGTCGATGGTGCTCTTGACGAACGACAGCGAGGCGCCCCGAAAGGCTGTTACACGAAGACCGCCAACCTCAGGGCGCATAATGATGCTGCGTGCCCTGGGGTTGACGGTCACTGTCACCGTACCTAACTCTTCGTCGTGGTAGGTCATCGTTGTCTATTAACAATTCAGCTGCTGCAACGCCTGCAGGCTGTTTGGGTGATTGCTAATGGTTCGTGGCAAATTGCTTGTAGATTTTGTCTGCTATCTCCTGCATCTCCTCGCTCGAAAGACTGAGTTTGAGGTTGGCGAAGTTCATATCTTTCTCGCTCTGCATGGGGATAAGATGGATGTGTGCGTGGGGCACTTCAAGTCCCAGCACAGCCTGACCGACCTTCACGCAGGGGAAAGCAGCCTTGATGGCAACCGCCACTTGCTTGGCGAACACTTGGAAACGCGCCAGCTCGTCGTCTTCCATGTCGAAGATGTAATCGACCTCACGGCGTGGGATGACCAGCGTGTGACCCTTCACCAGCGGATTGATGTCGAGGAATGCGTAGAACTCCTCGTTCTCAGCACACTTATAGGACGGGATTTCGCCTGCTGCGATTTTGCTAAAGATGCCCATACTTATCCGAAGCTGATGTTCATGATTTCAAACTTCATCACGCCACGGGGCACTGTGACTTCGGCCACGTCGCCCACCTTCTTGCCGAGCAGACCCTGCGCAATGGGTGTCTTGATGGAAATCTTGTTCTCGCGCAGATTTGCCTCACCTTCACTGACGATGGTATAGGTGAGTTTCATGCCATTCTCCACGTTCTTCAGCTCCACCTTCGAGAGAATCTGCACCTCGTCAGTCTTCGTCAGTTTCGATGGGTCGAGAATCTTCGTCTCGGCAAGCATTGCCTTCAGTTCGGCAATCTTCGTCTCGAGCTTTCCCTGTGATTCCTTAGCTGCGTCGTACTCCGCATTCTCTGAGAGGTCGCCCTTTTCGCGAGCTTCGGCAATCTGACGAATCACTTCAGGACGCTCCACTTCCTCCAGTTGCTTAATTTGGGCACGAAGCTTGTCGTAGCCCTCTTGTGACATATAAGCCATAATGCTGTTCTTCTTGTTTTGGTTTTCTTGTGTTACTAAAGATGCTTTTTAAGAGATGAAAAGAAAAAGAATCCCAACACCATCTGATGCTGGAACCCTTCCAATCTTTTCGTGTGCAAAGGTACGGCATTTCACCTACCCCACCAAATTTTTACTCCTCTTTTTACATCTGCATGCGTGCGCAACGAGGCGATCCGACTTCCCGTTCGCCTTGTACAACAGGAATTTAGCTAAAAGCTCAATGCCAAACCGCCCAGCACGTTCGCGCCCAAAGCACGGTAGCCCCAATAGCGGTCATAGTTGCGGTTCAGCAGATTGTCACCCTTCACAAACAGCGTACAGGGGCACTTGACGGGCAGCGTGTAGCGAATGCTTGCACCCAGATTCAAGGTGTTGGGACGATTGCAGACGAACACTGAGCCTTGGTCGAACGAAGGCTCGTCATAGATGGCAAACTCCCAATCCATGCCCACATACAGCCCTTTCAGCACCTTGGCATCAGCCGTCCAATCCATCGAGAAACAGGGCTTCGTGAAGGAACCACCCAGCCACTCGTCGCCAGCCTTGCTGCCCACCATGTTGATTTGGTTCTTCGCCTCCACCTTCACAATATCGCCATAAGCATAAGAGAAATCGGCGTTGATGTAGAAGTTGCGACGCTTGGCAAACCCAATCCGAGGCATATAGCGCCCATCCTGCAAAGGAGACATCCAATCCAAGTCGTACTTGTTCTTGACCATATCAAGACCAGCATTCACCTGACTGCAGAAGCCGCCCCTGCCGTTGAAGCGATAGCCTACGCAGACATCAATCTGATGATACTCATCCTCCAGCTTGAGAATGTCATTGCCGCCCAGCATCCCCACACTTCCAAAAGCGAAATAAGGATGCTCGCGAGCATAACGCTGGAAATTGTTGTCTGTCTCATAGCTGCGTGCCGTCACATACACCTCGCTCTGCTTGTCGATGCGGTAAGCCACCCCTGCATCAGGACCAACATCTCCGCCAGTGCAGGCAAAGAAGCCTACCTGCACACTCAGCTGCTCGCCCACATACCGATAGTGGGGCGAGAGACGCAAACTGGTGATGCCTTCCAGCTCTGCATTGCCATAAGATGAACTGAAAAAGCCCACCCCCAAGCCAACGCTGTGCTGGTCAGCCAACTTATACGTGCCCTCCATATCCAGATGCACCAACGTTTCGCCCAGCTTCTCCGTCAGGGTTGTGCGATAGTTTTGACTAAAGAAATCCACGCCACCCTTGGCTTCAATCGTAAGGTTCTCTATCTGATAAGGCATCAACCCAAAGTCCAGCGTGCCCAACACATGATGCTGCTTGTCGGTGACATCGCTTGCCCCCATATAGTTGAACAAGTGGTTCTCGAACGTGCCCCGCACATACACATCAGCACCGCGTTCAATGTAGTGACGATACTTCAGCACTGCCCTGTTGCGGTAATCGCGGCTGCGCCAATCTTTCACGCCCAAGCAATCATTGTCGCGCACCTGCCCATTGAAGCCCTTCATCATNAGACTNACGTCCAACGCATNGNCNTCCGTCAGGNCAAACTGNCACNNTGCCTGANCANCCAACTGCCCATGCGTTCCTCCTCCCANATGCACATAGCCCTTCTTGTTGCCTTTCACAACAGCCTCCGTGACATAGTCACCGACAGGCTCCTCGGCATAGTTGTTGGTGGATTGGCTCTCCACGGCATACTGCATCGTGTAGTGCTTCACCTGTGTCTCCACTGCTTGCGTCTTCACTTCCACCTTCTTCGCATCTGTCACCACGGGCTTCACCTCGTTGGTCACTTCCACGGTGTTGTTCAACTGCGCCATTGTCGGCATTGCCACCAGCATGGCGGATATTGCTACAAACTGTTTCATACTTACCTCAACCTTTCTTCTATCATTACCTTAATATCGTCATCATCCTTGTAGTTCGCTTTCAGCGATTCGAGCGTCTGCCGAGCCTCCACCTCACGACCCTCTGCCTTGTAGATGTCGCTCAACAGGATGAACGCACGAGCCAGCCAGTAAGACTTGCTGATACCCTCGTCAATCGCTTTATTCAACAGGTTCTCCGCCTGTGCATACTCTCCTGCATCATACGATGCCTGAGCTGCCAACACTGGTGCCTTGGCCTGTTCTGTGGCAATGGAATCCTGCGCCGCAGCGATGGAGTCCTGAATGGCGATATTCGCCGCCATGTTCGCCAGCTCCTCGTTCGCTTTCTCTGCATATTCCGTGCCGGGATACTGCATCGCCAACTCGCCGAACGCCACAGCCGCCTCGTCCGTCTTGCCCTGCAACACATAAGCCCGTCCCTTCTCATACAAAGCCTTGGCTCCCAATGACGACTGGGCATACTCCGCATTCATCAGCTGAATCAGCTCCACCTTCTTGTCATAGTTGCCCCGCAAGCCCTCGATATACGCCTGCTGCAACATGGAGTAGTCGCCCAGCGAGTGGTCGACATCCTTGGCCTTCTGATAGCAAACATCCGCCTCGTCATAGTTGCGCATGTTCAGATAGCTGTCACCCATGCGGTTGTAGGCATCGGCACGCATCGACTTACTGCCTTCGGGCAATTCCGTCACCTTCTGGAACTGTGCGATGGCTGCGTTATACTTCTGCAACTTGAACTGTGCGTATCCCAAGCTGTACATGGCATACGCCTTGTTCTTCAGCGTTCCAGCAGCGGTCTGCACGCCCAGGTTCAAAGCGGTGTTGAGGTCGTTAGCCGCCTGCGCATAGTTGCCCAACCGATAGTTGCAGTCGCCTTTCACATAGAACGACTCGGCATAAGCCTCCGCGTCTTGGCGACCCAGCCCGATGGCTTGTGTGGCATAGGTCAACGCCTCCTGCACATGATTCTGAGCCAGTTCCTGAAACGCCAAGTTGTAGAGCACGCGCTGCTTGTCCACCTGCATATCGGCATTGGGCGACTTCACCTTACTGATGGCTTGCAACGCCTTGGAGTAATCCTTCTTGGTCATATAGAACTCGGTCAGACACTGCGACACGGGGGTGGCGTACTTTGAGCCAGGGAACTCGCCAAGAAACTGCTCCATGACCGAAACCGTTTGTGGCGATTTCTGCTCGTGCAACGTCAAGGAGTAGTTGTAGAGCGCCTGTTCGCGCAGGGAAGCCTTTGCCGACATGCCCGACGCGTTCAGGAACGCTGTCTGCGCCTCCTGCTTCCGCCCACGCTGCAAGGCCGCGATGCCAGCATGCAGCCACGCATTCTGCGCCATTTCGTCCCGACTGCTGCCAGCCGATTCGGTCAGCGTGTTCCACGCCTGTTCCCACTGACCAAGCGCATAATAGCACATGCCCTGCTTATACTGCGATGTACGAGTCTTCTCGCCCGCTTCCAGATAGGGCAATGCCTGCGCATACTCACCTTGGTCGTACAGGCGTTCGCCTGCCATTCTGTACAACACGCCATTATAGGCGCATGCCTCATCGCTCAAGCCTGACAGCGGATAAGCCAGCGGCAACTCCAACGAAGAGCCAGCCTCCTCGTCGGCGAAGAACGACAGCAGCGCCTCGTCGTAGCGCGCCTCCTTCACCAGCAGATTGCGGTGAAAGACATGCAATGCGCCAGCATACTGCGAGTACGGATGCGCCTCCACCCAGTCGCCCATGCGGTCGGCTGTCCCAGGCACCTCCAGCACATAGTCACACACCAAGAGGAGCGACTGGGCATCTGCACGCCCCTTCTCGTCATCGGTCCCCTCTAAAAAAAGCTCTAACTGCTGTTTGGCGCCCAGATAGTGTCCATCCGCCAACGCTTTCACTGCCGTGTGCTGTGCTTGTGCTCCTAATGCCACACCAGCCATCAGCCACGACACCAACATTCGTGAATACCCCTTCATTGTATTTTCAGGTTAATTTATCAATTAGAATTTCGCAACCAACATGTGCGTTCAAGTGGTGAGACGCATACATTACAGACGACTCACCGCCATGTTTACCGAGGGCAAAGTTACTGAATTTATTTGTGTTGCACATGATTTCTGCCAGTTTTTTGCTGCCTCGATGGCAAAATAGGTCGTGAGAAGCGTTCGGAACGGGAATCACCGTGCCTTTTTGCCACCTGCATATTGTAGGTCTCTCGCACACGCTGACAGGAAGGTCAGACAGAGGCCGCAAGACACTGCGGTTTGTGGTATGCTTTCACAGCCCCAAAATCGGAGTCCCCGACATCGGTCGGTCGGAGTCGGGGACTCCGATTGGTCGATGTCCCCGACTCCGATTTTGGGGCTATTTCTGAGGGGAGCAATTCCGCAACCCCAATGCGCCCGCAGAACGTCCCCGAACGGGGAGACCCACCACAACCGACAGAAGGTTAGATGTCCCGTCATCCCCTGTGCCGATTCGTCGAGCGCGCGCAGTTTGCATCAACCATTGACAAATGACACTTGACAATTCACCTTGTCGCAGGTGTTTTTGTGCTGTAATAAAGGCTGGATAGCAAAATTGTCAAGCATGAATTGCCTATTGCTAATTATTTGCCTACCTTTGCATGTCAACATTAGCTAATTATGACGAAAACCTATGATTTCCTCATCATCGGCTCGGGTGTAGCCGGTATGAGTTATGCCCTCAAAGTGGCGGAGGCCAAGAAGGGCAAGATTGCTATCGTCTGCAAAACGACCTTGGAAGAGGCTAACACCGCCAAGGCGCAAGGCGGCATCGCGTCGGTCACAAACCTGCTGGTCGATAACTTTGAGAAGCACATCGAGGACACCATGATTGCCGGCGACTGGATTAGCGACCCGGAAGCCGTGAAACAAGTGGTCATGGGTGGTCCTGCCGGCATCAAAGACCTGCTGCGGTGGGGCGTGAACTTCGACAAGAAAGAGGATGGCTCGTTCGACTTGCACCGTGAAGGCGGGCACTCCGAGTTCCGCATCCTGCACCATGCCGACGACACGGGTGCCGAGATTCAGCGTGGCTTGATGGAGGCGGTGAGGAACAACCCCTACATTGATATATTAGAGAACCACTTCGCGGTGGAGATTATCACCCAGCACCATTTGGGCATCCGTGTGACCCGTCGCACGCCCGACATTGAATGCTACGGCGCATACGTGCTGAACCCCAAGACGGGCAAGATAGACACCTTCTTGTCGAAAGTGACGCTGATGGCTACAGGCGGAACAGGTGCCATCTACGCCACCACTTCAAACCCCAACATCGCCACTGGCGACGGCATCGCCATGGTGTATCGTGCCAAGGGGAAAGTGAAGGACATGGAGTTCGTGCAGTTCCACCCCACCGTGCTGTTCAACCCTGCCGAGACGCATCCTGCCTACCTCATCACCGAGGCCATGCGTGGCTACGGCGGCATTCTCCGTCTGCCCAACGGCGAGGAGTTCATGCAGAAGTATGACGAGCGGCTNTCGCTGGCNCCACGCGACATTGTGGCGCGCGCCATCGACAACGAGATGAAGATTCATNCGCTCGACCATGTGTGCTTGGATGTGACCCACAAAGACCCAGAGGAGACCAAGCACCACTTCCCCAACATCTATGCCAAGTGCCTTTCCATCGGCATCGACATCACGAAGGAGTATATCCCCGTGGCTCCTTCGGCTCACTATATGTGCGGCGGCATTCAGGTTGATTTGGACGGTCAGTCGAGCATCAAGCGGCTCTATGCCGTGGGCGAATGCTCCTGCACAGGGTTGCATGGTGGCAACCGTCTGGCTTCCAACTCATTGATAGAGGCTGTTGTGTATGCCAACGCTGCAGCCAAGCACTCGCTGGAGGTGGTTGACAACTACACCATCAACGACAAGGTGCCAGCATGGAACGACGAAGGAACGATGACCAACGAGGAGAAAGTGCTCATTGCACAAGATGTGAAAGAGGTGGGGCAAATCATGTCCACCTATGTGGGCATCGTTCGTTCCGACCTGCGCCTGCACCGCGCTTGGGAACGCCTCGACCTGCTCTATGAAGAGACGGAACACCTCTTCAAGCGTGTGAAGCCGACCCGCGACATCTGCGAGCTTCGCAACATGATAAACGTGGGCTATCTCATCACTCGCCAAGCACTCGAACGCAAGGAGAGCCGCGGACTCCACTACACGGTGGATTATGCAAAGCACGCATTGGACAAGGAATAAAACAACGACCATAATCAATCAAACAACAATCATTCAATGAAAAAGTTACTATTAGCATTGGTCATGCTCTGTGGCATGATGACTCATGTTGCTGCACAAAACATGACTTTACCGATGGATACAGCCGTGCGGAAAGGCACGCTGCCCAACGGATTGACCTACTACCTGCGTCACAACGAGTGGCCCGAGAAGCGCGCCTTCTTCTACATCGCCCAAAAGGTGGGTTCTATCCAAGAGGAGGAGAACCAGCGAGGTCTCGCCCACTTCTTGGAGCACATGTGCTTCAACGGCACGACCAACTTCCCTGGCGACCGCCTGAAGAAGTATCTCGAAACCATCGGCGTGAAGTTCGGTGAGAACCTGAATGCTTACACCTCTTTCGACGAGACCGTCTATAACATCGACAACGTGAACGTAGAGATTGCCGGTGCGCTCGACTCCTGCTTGCTCATCCTCCACGACTGGAGCCACGACCTCTTGCTTGAGGACAAGGAGATTGACAAGGAGCGTGGCGTCATCAACGAGGAGTGGCGCATGCGTTCTTCTGCCATGATGCGCATGTATGAGAAAGCACTGCCTGAGATTTACCCCGACAGCAAGTATGGTAATCGCCTGCCCATCGGCACGATGGACATCGTGATGAACTTCCCCTACGAAGCACTGCGCAGCTACTACCGCAAGTGGTATCGTCCTGACCTGCAAGCCATCGTCATCGTGGGCGACATCAACGTAGATGAGATGGAACAGAAGATTCAGAAGGTCTTTGCCGACATCCAGCCCGCAAGTGCCGATGCTGCTCCTTTTGAATACTATCCTGTGCCCGACAACGCTGAACCCATCGTCTCCATCAACAAGGACAAGGAGCAGCACACCAACAACGTCCTCTTCATGTGGAAAGCGAAAGCGTTCCCACGCGAGATGAAGAACACCACCAACTACTTGGTGACAGACTTGATTGCCAACGCCATGTCGAGCATGTTCAGCGAGCGCATCAGCGACATCTTGCAGAAAGAGAACGCGCCATTCCTGAACGCAGGCTTCGGTTACGAAGACTTCTTCGTGTCGAAGACCAAGGCGGCATACAGCGGCAGTGTCATCTGCGAGGACAACAAATATGAGATGGGCATCAAGGCACTCTACCGCGAGATTCTGCGCGCCAAGAAGTATGGCTTCACAGCCGCTGAATACGAGCGTTTCAAGTCCGAACTTTTGTCTCAGTTCGAGAGCATGTATCTCCACCGCGACAAGGTTCAGAGCCGCAGCTTCGTGAACGAGTGTGTGCGCAACTTCCTCGAGAACGAACCTATGACGAGCATTGAATGGACTTATAACACCATGAAGCAGATAGTGCCTAACACCAACGTGAACATGGTGAACCAACTCATCCAGCGGATGCCTTCCAAGAATCTTGTCATCAGCTTGTTCGCTGCCGACAAGGAAGACAACGTGCTGCCCACCAAGGAGGAAATCCTCCGCTGGATGGCTGAGGTGGAAGCCGAGGACATCGAGCCGCTGAAGGAAGAGGCTAACAACGCTCCCCTCATCGAGAAGATGCCAAAGCCAGGCAAGGTGAAGAAGATTGAGAAGGATATGTATGATGCCAAGCTCATCACGCTCAAGAACGGCATCAAGGTGCATGTGAAGAAGACAGACTTCTCGCCCAACCAAATCAGCATGTACGCTCACAGCTGGGGCGGCAAGTCGCTCTATGGTCTTGATGAGTATGACCAGACCTCCAACATCGGATGGGCCAGCGTTGGCGGTTGGGGCAACTTCAGCACCACCGAGCTGAGCAAGCGTCTGGCAGGTGTTCAGGCCAACGTCAGCACGGGTGTCGGCACTGAGAGCGAGACCGTTTCAGGCTCTTGTGTGAAGAAAGACCTCGAAACCATGCTCCAGCTCACCTACCTCCATTTCACTGCCCCACGCAAGGACATCGAAGCCTATAACTCAGCCATCCAGCGCACGAAGGGTCAGATGAAGAACCAAGAGCTGGTGCCCAACACGGCGCTGAAAGACACCATTGCAAAGGTCGTCTATGACAACAACATCCGTGCCATGCGCACCAAGCCAGAGGACCTCGACCGCATCAACTACGACCGCATCATTGAGCTATATAAGGAGCGTTTTGCCGATGCCAACGACTTCGAGTTCTTCATCGTGGGCGACTGCGATGCTGACACCATCGCCCCACTGCTTGCCAAGTATCTGGGCGCGCTTCCCACCAAGAAGGGCAGCGAGACCTACAAGACCATCGACCTCAAGATGGCTGACGGAAAGCTGAAGAACGTGTTTGAGAAGCAGATGGAAACGCCTAACGCTGTCGTGCTCTTCCTCTATCATGCCCCTGTGGAGATGAACCTCCGCAACAGAGTCATGGTCGGCATGTTAGATCAGCTGATGGATATGCTCTACACAGAGACGGTGCGCGAGGACGAAGGCGGTGCTTACGGCGTGCCTGTCAGCGCAGGTCTCAGCCGCTACCCACAGCAGGAAGCCACCGTGCAGATTCAGCTGCCCACTGCTCCTGAGAAACGCGAACGCATGACAGAAATCGTCTATCAGGGCGTAGAAGACATGGTGAACAACGGTCCTAAGGAGGAAGACCTCCAGAAGGTGAAGGAATACCTGCTCCGCAGCCACGAAGAGAGCCTGAAGAAGAACTCCTACTGGATGAACCAAATGGCTGCCTACGTGCTCTATGGCGAGGAGAATGTCGCTCCATACACAGAGACCGTCAACAGCATCACTGCCGCAGACATCCAAGAGCTGGCACGCCGCATCTTCAAGAGCGGCAACTGCATCGAGGTCGGTATGACCAGCCCCATAGAATAAAGCACGGAAACATGAAAGAAATGAAAAGAGTCCCATCACTTCTCGTCTTCTGTTTCGCACTCATCGTCTCCGCATCAGCACAGGACCTCGTGCCACAATCTCTTGTGCCCGAAGAGCGAGACACTCTGTTGGCAGACACCTGCCAACTCCCCTGNAACCAGCAGCNCAAGGTCGCNTTAGACCANTTNNCNCGTGAGNCAGACAACGCCTGCTACCACACAGGCATCTGCGTATGGGACCTCACCGCCGATNCCCTGCTGNGGGNCTANAACCGCCACAAGGTGATGCGCCCCGCCTCCACCCAGAAAGTGCTCNCCGCCATCTCCGCCCTCGACATTCTCGGGGCACAGCATGAGTNCAAGACACGCGCCTACTACACAGGCTNCATCACGCCCGNCAGCACGCTGACAGGCGACATCTATGTGGTGGGCGACTTCGACCCCATGTACTCCTATGGCGACATCCGCGAACTGGCACGTGCCATCCGCGACCTCGGCATCCGCCGCATCAGCGGCAGCATCTACGGCGATGCCAGCATGAAGAACAGCGACCTCTACGGCAACGGCTGGTGCTGGGACGACGTGCCCAGCAAGTACGAGCCTTACCTCTGCGCCCTCATGCTGGAACGTGGCAGGACCTACCCCAACTTCGGCTCCTACTCCAAGGATGCCACCTTCCATCCTGCCGCCCACTTCGCCTACGTCCTCTCGCTCGAACTGCAAGAGTTCAACGTCCTCCCAGCCGACACCATGCGGTCCGTCATCGACCACGGCATGAAAGACTACACGGGCACAGGTCGCAACTTCCACACCAAGACCCGCACCATCGACCAAGTGATGCAGCGCATGCTCAAGAACTCCGACAACCTCCACGCCGAAGCCATCTTCTTCCAGCTTGCCAATGCCTGCAAAAGCAAGCACTGCTCATGGAAAGACGGCGCACGCCAAGTGGAGGACGTGCTCCGCAAGGCAGGAGTCTCCACAAGTTGCGTGGAAGTGGCAGACGGCAGCGGTGTGTCGCTCTACAACTACGTCACCCCCGAAGCCGAAGTCGCCATGCTTCGCTACGCCTTCCGCCATCAACAAATCTACCAGTACTTCTACCCCTCCCTGCCCATTGCAGGTCTTGACGGCACACTGAGCGACCGCATGCGTTCAGGCGGTGCTTACCGCAACGTGCATGCCAAGACAGGCACCCTCGAAGGTGTCATCACCCTCTGCGGCTACGTTTCCGCCTCCAATGGTCACCAACTCGCTTTCTCCATCCTCATCAACGGTGTGTTGCAAGCCAAAACCGCCCGCAACTATCAAGACCGCTTCTGTCAGGAACTGGCACGATGAAAGCGCAACCACTGACCCCACACAGAGGCACAACCTCCCCCGACAAGATGACACACACAGAGAAACATTAGGCACCACGATTCGGGACAACTCACAGCCCCAAAATCGGAGTCCCCGACTCCGACAGACCGATGTCCCCGACTCCGACCAATCGGAGTCGGGGACATCGATTTTTTAGGGGTGAGGGGCTGGAGATACGAAAGAGCCTTAGGGACAAAAAAACGGACACCCTGCGCGATAAAACAGGCGCAGGGTGTCCGTAATATATGACACAAGGTGTATGGAAAGCGAGACGCTTAGCGCAGCAGGTCTTGCCCGATATCGCGGCGGAAATACATGCCCTCGAACTTGATTTTGCCAGCCTCGGTAAAGGACTTGACAAGGGCTTCGTTCTGGGTGTCGCCATAAGAGCTGACGGCGATGACGCGACCACCAGCGGTGACCACCTGACCGTCTTTGAGGGCGGTGCCGGCATGGAATACAACCGATTCGGGGTTCACTCGGTCAAGACCAGTGATGGGGAAGCCTTTCTGATAGGCCTGCGGATAGCCTCCGCTGACCATCATGACGCAGACAGCGGAACGGGGGTCGAACTCAAGGATGCGCGTGTCGAGGTTGCCCTCTGCCACACCTTCCAAAAGGTCAACGAGGTCACTCTTGATACGGAGCATGACGGTCTCAGTCTCAGGGTCGCCCATACGGACATTGTATTCGATGACGACGGGGTCGCCAGCCTTGGCGTAGGCATAGTCGCGGTCCACCTTGATGAGTCCGAGGAAGATGAAGCCTTTGTAGTCAATGCCCTCAGCTGCCAGACCTTCGATGGTGGGCTTGACGATACGCTCTTCCACCTTCTGCATCCACTCCTTGTCAGCAAACGGAACGGGCGAGACACTGCCCATGCCGCCTGTGTTCAAGCCTGTGTCGCCTTCACCGATGCGCTTGTAGTCCTTGGCTTCGGGAAGTATCTTGTAGTTCTTGCCGTCGGTGAGCACGAACACGGAGCATTCGATGCCTGAGAGGAACTCTTCGATGACCACCGTGGCACTGGCTTCGCCAAACATGCCCTCCAGCATGCCACGGAACTCTTTCTTCGCTTCTTCGAGGGTGGGGACGATGAGCACGCCCTTGCCTGCGCAGAGACCGTCGGCCTTAAGCACGTAGGGGGGCTGGAGGGTCTCGAGGAAGGCGATACCCTCGTCAATGTTCGTGCCGTTGAAGGAGCGGTATGCTGCCGTGGGGATGTCATGGCGCTGCATGAAGGCCTTGGCAAAGTCCTTGCTGCCTTCGAGCACGGCTCCTGCCTTGGAGGGACCAATGACAGGGATGTCCTTCAACTGGGCATCCTGCTTGAAGTAATCATAGACTCCCTTCACGAGGGGGTCTTCGGGACCTACCACCACCATATCGATAGCATGCTGAAGCACAAACGCCTTGATGCCGTCGAAGTCGTCGGCCTTCAAGGGCACGTTCTCCCCCACACCAGCCGTGCCGGCATTGCCTGGGGCTATATACAGTTTCTCAATCTTCGGGCTTTGGGCTATCTTCCAAGCCAAGGCGTGCTCGCGGCCGCCACTGCCAAGCAGGAGTAGTTTCATGGACTCTTTCACTTATTTATAATTAACGTTTTGTGGGCACAAAGGTAGAGATTTTTTAATTCATAATTCATAATTCACAATCCATAATTCACCACCCAACTTGTTTTCAGCAGAAAAACGCAGCCAGAACGGCAATTATGAATTGTGAATTATGAATTATGAACTAAAAAATGCCTACCTTTGCAACCGAAAGCCATTCATAACAACCAACATGAGCGCAAGAACTCTTGCTGACACCTTGATACGAACCGTAGAGACGCTGGCACAACCAGCCTCTTACAAAGACCTCTATCACGAACACAGCGACGGTGTGCCACTCCCTTCGAGCGACGTGCTGGGAAAGATTGTTGACCTCGCGCGTGGAATCATCTTTCCGGGATATTACGGACGTTCGTGCATTGACCCCAACACACTGAAATACCAGTTGGGGGTGGATACGGAACGGCTCTATTCACTTCTCGTTTCACAGATTCAAGCCGGACTCTCTTTCTCCAACTTTGAGGAGAGGACTGCCGCGTTTGCCGCCTATACGCAAATGACCATCAATGCTGAGATGCGCCGCATGGCGGAAGAACGGGGAGAGAAGTTCATCAGCCGTCTGCCAGAACTCAGACGCGTGCTGGCTACGGACNTGGTGGCGGCGTTCAATGGCGACCCTGCTGCGAAGAACTATGGCGAAATCATCAGCTGCTATCCAGTTATCAAGGAACTGACGNTATATCGCATCNCCCACGAGCTGTGGNATCTNGACGTGCCTCTTATTCCCCGTATGCTGACCGAAATGGCACACTNGGAGACGGNCATCGACATCCATCCAGGTGCCACGATTGGCGAGTACTTCACCATCGACCACGGCACAGGCGTGGTGATTGGCGAAACGTGCATCATCGGCCGCAACGTCAAGCTGTATCAGGGCGTGACATTAGGAGCCAAGAGTTTCCCGCTTGACGAGGAGGGCAACCCCATCAAGGGCATTCCGCGCCACCCAATTCTGGAAGACGATGTCATCGTCTATTCCAACGCTTCCATCTTAGGCAGAATCACCATCGGCAAGGGTGCTGTGATTGGAGGCAACGTCTGGGTGACACAGAACGTGCCAGCAGGAGCAAACATCACACAGAAAAGATAATATGACAGAATTCAAGATAATCGCAAAGACCTTCCAGGGTTTGGAGGAAGTCCTTGCCAAGGAACTCATTAGCTTGGGTGCCAACAATGTGGAAATAGGTCACCGCATGGTGTCGCTCACAGGCGACAAGGAAATGCTCTACAAGGCAAACTTCTGTACGCGCACTGCCGTGAAGATTCTGAAACCAATCAAGGAATTTAAGGCGACGGATGCCGACGAGGTGTATGAAGCAGTGAAACATATCGACTGGGAGCAGTACATGGACGTGAAGAGCACGTTCTTGGTCGATTCAGTCATCTTTAGCGAGAACTTCCGCCACTCGAAGTTTGTGGCCTACCGCGTGAAAGATGCCATTGCCGACTATTGGCGCGAAAAGACAGGCGACCGCCCGAATGTGGGCATCAGCAATCCCGACATCCGCATCAATGTACACATTGCCGACAGCGACGTGACCATCTCGCTTGACTCGTCGGGCGAAAGTCTGCACCAGCGTGGCTACAAGACTGCCACGGTGCCAGCACCCATCAACGAAGTGTTGGCGGCAGGTCTCATCATGCTGACTGGTTGGAACGGTGAGTGCGACCTCATCGACCCCTTCTGCGGCTCGGGCACCATTCTTATCGAAGCGGCACTGATTGCTCAGAACGTCTATCCCGGTGTGTTCCGCAAGGAATACGCTTTCGAGAAGTGGAAGGACTTCGACGCAGACCTCTTCGACCGCATTTATAACGACGACAGCCAAGAACGAGAGTTTACACATAAGATATACGGCTACGACATCAACCGTCAGACCGTGCAGATTGCCACCAACAATGTGCTGAACGCAGGTGTGAAAGATGTGGTGAGCGTGGAACAGCGGGACTTCTACGAATTTGAGCAGCCGCTCGAAAAAGCCATCATCATCACCAACCCTCCTTATGGCGACCGTATTACCACCGACGACATCTACGACCTCTACGATACCATCGGCAAGAACCTGAAACGTCAATTCGTGGGCAACGATGCGTGGATTATCAGCCACCACGAGGAGCTGTTTGACCGCATTGGCTTCCGTCCTTCCACCAAATACGCCTTGTTCAACGGTTCGCTGGAGTGCGAGTTCCGCAAGTACCAGATCTTCGATGGCCGCCTCAAAGACCGTCGCGAAGAAGGCTTGGACATCAAGTCGGAAGAGGAACGCGAACAGAACCTGCGCTTCAAACCACACAAGAAAAACGAGGATGGTGAATGGGGCGACAACCGCAAGACGGATGACGAGAGCCACTACTTCAAGTCGAAGCCCTTCAAGGACAGACCTTACAAGGATGGTCCCATGAAGGAAAGACCCTTCCAAGACTTCGCATCGAGAAGAATGATGTTTGAAGCCGCAGACGAAGAAGAAGCGGAAATCATCAACCGCCATCTGGGNAAATGGGGCGACANAAANGTGCGCCCTNCCAGAGAACGGAACAACTTCCGCGANCGTGAATACAAGAAAAATGATGAACGCAGAGAGCGCAGAAGGGACGACGAACGAGGCAGAGAATGGAACAGAGAAAGGAGCGGAGACCGCGAACGTTTCACAAGCCGAGAGGCACGTCAAGATGCTCGCCGTGAATTCTTTGCAGGACAAGGCAAAGGCACGAAGCCTTTCAGCGGAAAATCGTTTGGCGAGGGTCGCAGAGGCGCTCAAGACGAGCGACGTCCACGTCGAGATGGCGAGCGACCTGACCGTAAATTTGACCGACCGAAAAACGGGAATCGTCCGTTTCGAGGAAAAAGGGATTAAACGTTGAATCTTCCGAGACACCTACATCCCCACAACATTCAAAGACAAACCGCAGTGTTTCCACACGATAGTGATGGCCGAAGGAGAGCAAGACTCCTTTGGCCATCATTTGTTTTGCCAACTCAGGACCGCCACGAAAGCCATGAATGACCCAAGGCTGAGGCACACAAGAACGTTGCTTACACAGAAGCGTCACCTCACGACGGACAGCCAACAGTTCATTGAATGCCTTGACACAATGGAGCACGAGCGGTTTGTGCACTTCCTCTGCCAATAGCGCATGGGCACGGAAAGCTTCTATTTGGAGCGAAAGAACTGCACCACGGGCTTTATCCAACCCACACTCCCCTATCGCCCACACACGCTCGTCCAAAGCCGCTGCACGCACGAGAGGGAACGTTTCTTGCCAATCAGAAGAGACGCACCAAGGATGCAACCCAACAGAAAGTGCCACATGAGAAGGATAGACCTCCTGCCAATGATACACATCAGCATTCAACAGGCAAGGCACATCGTCAACGTGATGTGTGTGAAAATTGAACATCATCTACCAATGAAACGTTTCAGGCACAGGGTCATACCCGGTTCCACCCCACGGATGACAGCGCAAAAGACGGCGGCACGCCAAATACAGCCCCTTCAGTGGACCATGCTTACGAATGGCATCGACAGCGTATTGGGAACAAGTCGGCGTGAAACGGCAAGTAGGAGGAAACAACGGAGAAATGACCTTCCGATAGAAATAAATAGGCAACAGCAACAGGAAGGATACGACTGCGCTGAGACAAGAAACCAAACGAGTCCATACGTTCATAAGCCCCATTCCTCCTGATTATGCTGGCAAGCCCGCCATACGCCCAACAATGCGGTTCAGCATCTTCACCATGCTCTTATTGACCATGCGGTAAGAGGGCAAGGTATCGGTGATACATACAAAGCCCAAGACCAAACGCACATCTTTGCCAGCCAGCGCATCCCATAGGACATGCTTATTCAGGCGATAAGCCTCACGCACCAAGCGCTTCATGCGATTCCTATCGACAGCATGCCGGAAACGCTTCTTGGGGACAGCCACAAGGATAGAAACAGGAGGCAAGGCTGCCCCAGCCTCACTCCCATCCCTCTCCACGGGCATATAAACCACTCGCAGGGGAAATGCTGCCATAGAAGCATTTCCTCCTGCGAAGAGTTTATCTATGAGAATCTGGCTTTTCAGCCGTTCCGATTTCGTAAACGTATTATTCATTACAGCGTTTTTGCATACGCCTCAATGATAGCCGGCACTGAGCGAAGCTCTGGGGTGGGCTGGAAATCCACATGAATGCCAACCTCTTCGGCCGCCTTGATGGTCTTAGCACCCAAGCACGCCACCTTCACATCGCCTTGCTCAAAGTTGGGGAAGTTCTTCACCAGCGAATGAATACCTTCGGGCGAGAAGAACACCAACATGTTATAGTCAAACGCCTCATCGGGGGCGAAATCATTAGCCACCGTATAGTACATCACAGCCTCATCATGCTCCAATCCAGCCGCTTCAAGCATACGGTGCATATCGTCGGTGTGTGCTGACGACTGGGGGACAAAATACTTCTCCGTGTGATGCTTCACCATAATAGGAATCAAGTCCGAGAGAAGCCCCGACTCCGGGAAGAAGTTCTTGCGCTTGCGGTACTGCACATACTTTTGGATGTAGAGCGACACCTGCTCCGACACACAGAAATACTTCATGTCGTCAGGAATCGACACACGCAACTCCTTGCACAAGGCAAAGAAATGGTCAATCGCATGACGCGACGTAAAGACAACCGCCGTATGACCAGGGATGGAAACTTTCTGCTGACGGAAGTCNTTCGCAGACATCGGCTCAATCTNAATGAATGGTCGGAAGACTAAATCTNTATCGTATTTNTTTGCTACCTCATAATAAGGAGACTTCTCTGTCTGAGGTTTAGGCTGAGATACTAAGATTTTTGCTAACATTAGTGTATAAAGTTTTGGACTATAACATTCTCGCTCACCCACACCGTCACGTAACTCAAAACAAGGGTTGGTAGCAATTCGACGGTGCAAAAGTACAAAATTTTTAACAAATAGCCATCCCTCCGTACCCGAAAGTTAACGAACAGCTTATAAAACAGCAGTATCTCATACAGAATCACAACCATAATGACACCTGTGGTGACCAATTCACGATTCCACACATCGCAGACATCCAGCATCGCCAAGAAGTAGAAAGGGAAGGCAGTCGTGGCAGTCAGCAAGAAGTAGCCCGACATCCAACGCCTGTTGGCTTCGCTGTCGAAGAAAACCCAGTTGACCAGCGAATACACCCACGCCTTCACATAGGTAAAGCAGAGCAGGACAAGAAAGCAAGCCGCCATCAGCCAATACGGCATCGTGGCATCAGCAAGCTCCACCAGCCCCTCCCAATACATCAGCGAAAGGCTTGCCGCACCAACGAGCGTCAGCAAAAAGACGCACACCTTCCATTTGACAGTATTGGCAGCGTTGGCATCCACAAACAGCCTCTTGGAAGCGAAGAAATCCTTGAAGCGGTAAATCAACGCCGAGCGACTCACAAAGAGAATGGCAGCAACGACCATGAACGCCACAGCCATTGCCACCACCGTATAGTCATTGTCCGCCATCCCGTCGCCCCATTCCCTCATAGGCACAGTGCGGGAAGGCACCGCAGCGCCCACCTTGTAGAACTCCGTCACGTTAATCACGTTCGAGTCCGTAGCCATCAAGATGCTGTCATAATCGGGCATCATGCGTCAGCGCAGTCCTGCTTATATCAGACACACAAACTCACAAACCAAAACACTCCTTGATTTGTGGCTGGAACTTCTCAGTCTCCTCCCACGGGAACAGCGTCACCGTCACCTCCTTATCGCCTTGATAGCGGTTCGTGAACCTCTTCACCACCGTCTCAGGCTTCCTGCCGAAGTGTCCATACGAAGCCGTCTCCAGATAAATCGGCTTACGCAGATCGAAACGCGTCTCGATAGCCTTGGGACGCAAGTCAAAGATGTCACCAATCTTCTTGGCAATCTCACCATCCGACAACGCCACCTTCGCAGTGCCGTAAGTGTTCACATAGATGCTCACGGGACAAGCCACGCCAATAGCGTAGCTCAGCTGCACCAGCATCTCGTCAGCCACACCAGCCACCACCAAGTTCTTGGCAATGTGGCGTGCCGCATAGGCCGCCGAACGGTCCACCTTGCTCGGATCCTTGCCCGAGAAAGCACCGCCACCATGAGCACCGCGTCCGCCGTAAGTATCCACAATAATCTTACGACCCGTCAAGCCCGTGTCGCCATGAGGACCGCCAATCACGAACTTGCCCGTCGGGTTCACATGATAGGTGATATCCTCCTTGAAGAGCGCCTTCACCCTGTCATCGTCCATCTCGGCAATCACGCGCGGAATCAGCACATTGACCACATCCTCCTTGATGCGCTGCAACATCCTCTCGTCCGCCTCCTCCTGCGTCTTGACCTCCTTGCCATCCACCTGCACAAACTCGTCGTGCTGGGTGCTCACCACAATCGTATGGACACGCAACGGCTTATTGTCCTCGCCATACTCGATGGTCACCTGACTCTTAGCATCGGGACGCAGATACGTCGCCTCCTTGCCGTTCGGGCGCACATAGGTCANCNCCTTGCCCTCCCTGCGGATGTCGGNCAACACNCGCAGGANGCGGTGCGACAGNTCCAACGACAGCGGCATACAATTCTCCGTCTCGTTGGTCGCATAGCCAAACATCATGCCCTGGTCGCCAGCCCCCTGCTCCTCAGGGTTGCTGCGCTCCACGCCGCGGTTGATGTCGCCGCTCTGCTCGTGGATGGCATTCAGCACGCCACAGCTCTCGCCGTCAAACTTATAGGACGACCTCGTGTAGCCAATTCGGTTAATCGTCTCGCGAGCCACCTCCTGCAAATCTACATACGCATTGCTCTTCACCTCGCCAGCCACCACGACCTGTCCCGTCGTGACCAACGTCTCACATGCCACCTTCGACTCGGGGTCGTAGGCCAGCAAGTTATCCAACACAGCATCGCTAATCTGGTCAGCCACCTTGTCGGGATGTCCCTCCGACACGGATTCTGATGTAAACAAATAACCCATCATGTATTTACTATTTGATTATTAACAAATTCCAATCCACCATTAGCCACACGACCTGCAAGCAGCGTGTCAGCCAAATCGTCAATATCATGCGGAGGGAAAGAAAAGGAAACGGGAAAGAAGATGCGCCGACAAGGAAATCTTGGCTCATGCCGAGACCATCGTTGTAGTTTTAGCATTTTTTTCCGTGGTTGCAAGCAGCCCAAATCTGTCCACACTCGATGTTTGCGGCGGCAAAGTTACGAATAAAAGCATACCCTACAAAAGAAAAGCCTAATTTTCTTTTGCCACACACACGCATTGACCCCAGCTCAGGAAGAAGGCGACCGTCCCGAGCTGGAGCGTTTGGTGAACCAACGGAAGTCGCAGGACATATCCACCTCCAAAGGCTTCTCCAACCGCCCGCTCATCGCCCCTCGCCTCACCCCCNCAGAAAGCACCCCAAAATCGGAGTCCCCGACTCCGACAGACCGATGTCCCCGACTCCGATTGGTCGGAGTCGGNGACATCGATTTTAGGGCTAAAAGTGAAGGATGGAAAAGGAGGGGTCAGCGCAGGTTTTTACTCCACAAAGACCTTATAGGTGTCAGCCTTTCCGCGGTGGGTGAACTTGAGGAAATAAAGTCCGTGGGNAAGGTTGGTGGGCAGGGTATAAGAATTGCCTTGCAGGGGCGCATCGTCCACCACGATGCCCGAGAGACCGAGCATGTTGACACGCACATCCTCAGCCGAAAGGTGGGCGGCAAGCTCGACGGTGACGGGGCGACCTGCCTGACAGCGACCCGTGAGGAGCTTGACACCATTGGCACCTGGCACATAGGACGAAGACGAGGGGTCGGAGTCCTGCTGGAGAGCTTCGATGGCAAGGGCGATGTTGTGCTCCTCGCGCGCCGTCTCCTCGTTGTAGGACGGGTCAGTAAGGGGCTGCTCATTCAGGCTCCACTTGGTGTAGAGGTCAGCCACTTGGAGCGCACCTTCGAGCAGGCGGACACGATAGTCGTAGTGAGTCTTGCGCTGCTCGTCGCCTGTATAGATGTAGTCGGTGTTGCACACCACGAAGAAGACGACATTGTTGGCAGGGCGGTCGGTGAGGTCAATCTGCGTTTTGCCGCAATGGACGGGCTGCGAGTAGTGGCACGTGCCGTTCTTGGTGACGTAGCAGAGCTGGGCGCGCATCTCGGTGTTCTGCGGCAGGAACTCGACGGTGGCACTGGCGGCTTTGGAATCGACGTGGATAGGGATGATATTGGCTCCTGACCATCCGGGGTTGGTCAGCGTGTCGGGTGCCATCCAGCCGTCGGTAGAGTTCTTCTTCAGCCCTTGGTAGGGGGTGAGTTTGAAGGGGGCTACGTCAATCCAGTAGGGTTCCCACTCGGCCTTGACGACCGTGCCGATGTTGCCGTTCATGACATTGCGGTAGCCTCGCTTCCAACCGCCAATGTCGAAGGTGGCCATGCGGGCACGATACTGAAGGATGAGCTGGCGCATGGTCTCGTCGCCCAGATAGCTGCCGATGCCTTTGAGCACATAGTCCTCGCAGTTGCGCCATATCCATGGAATGCTGCCCTTGCCGCAGATTTCGCCAAGGATGATGGGGAAAGAGTTGCCGTACTGCGTGCCGCCCAAAAGGTTGCGCCATGTGCATATCTGCTGTCCGCTGCTATTGTACATATTGACGCCCTCGGCCTGAGGACCGCCGAAAGAACCGTCCTGCAACCAACCAGAGTAGCACTCGATGGGCATGAAGGGGGCTACCAGCGGACAGGCATCGAGGAAGCCGGGGTCGCCATAACGATTGTAACGCTCGGTGTTCATGGCACTCTGGAGCCATGTGTTGCCCGCCTCGTGGAACCAGCTGGAACGACGGCAGTGGTTGAGGTCGGCGAAGATGGCGTGGATACCCTCGTGAATCATGGCTTCGCGCTGGTAGTCACCATCGTTCCACTTCTTGTCGGCATCGTCGCGGAAACGGGAGAAGGGGTAGTAAGAGGCATAGACGCAGGGCCAGCCGCCAATCGCAGCCTGATAGCCGCCCTGTTCCGTGTTGGGCGTGTTGTCTTGCTGGAGACCGGAGCCGAAAATATAGACGAGGGAACGGTAGCCATTGCGGGCACGGAGGTCGGGCGGCCAGCCCATCTGCTCGCGGATGTAGCCGAAGTCGTCGTCATACTTCTTCATCATGTTCTCGGCACACTTGCGCACCTCCTCGGAGTCGGGGTCGCCAGCAGCGGCGTTGAGGTTGCTGCCCCAGCAGACGGTCCACCACTCGCCGTTCACCCAGTGCGTGGGCTTGCCGTAGCGGTCGGTGTCTGACACATCGTTGCGGTTTTTGGTGGGTTTCGCATAGACACCATAATTATATTGCGGGTCTTGTTTCCAGTCGTGAGAGAACTGTGGCACGCGCCCTTCCCAAGAGAAGGGAGTGCCCAGCGGGGCTTCCTGCACATCGACATAGATGCGGAGGTTGCTCTGCGAGAGGAGGCGACCGTCGGCATCCTTGTAGCGCACATCGCAGTAGTAATAGCCTCCGTCGCTGACCTGCGCGCTCTCGGTGAGCACAAACTCAGGGTCAGCCTTGAAGGTGCGCAGGTTCTTCTGCTTGGCATCCTTATACGCCACACGATAGACGGTGTTGGGGGAACGGTCGGCACAGCTAAAGGTAATCTTGTCGCCCACCATCACCTGAATGTAGTGTTGCGTGAGCCANTCNCCATCGTTCTGNCGCACCAGTGGCTGCACCTTCCACGCGTCAANCNCGTCGGNACGGTGNNNAAGCACCTCCTCGTAGGGGNGCTGGTCGNNGNCGATGCGTTCAGCNGCNCNCATGGTCACGTCGAACACGTACTCAACCGTGTCGGTGCCCATCACGAAGAGTTGGGTGAAGGAATAGGTATCGCCCGTGTTCACATAGGGAACACCCTTGGCGTTGCTGCCTGTGCGATGAATCAGGTTGAAAAAGCCGTCTTCGTACTTGCAGGCTACACGGCGGTTGCCGTTCTCAGCTGTGACCACCACACTGCTCTGCGTGAACCAGTAGCCGTCGGTGCCATAGGACGTGGCGCTGGAGATGGTGCCTTTGCTGCCCGACTTGGCAAGGAACTTGACGCTGCCTGCTTTGAGTGCCTTGGCAAGGGCTTCTTCGGACGAAAGCCGGAAGGCTTTGACCAATACATTGGTGCTCACACGCATGAGTGTGGGCTGGCTTTCGGTTTTTGCTACATCGCGAACGATGTCGGTGGTGTAGGTTTGCTTGGTGCCTGCCCAACAGAGGGCTGTCGCACCTGCCATCAAGAGGGTCAGTAAGTTTTTCTTCATAGGAATCTATGGTTTAGTTAGTAGTTGTTGATGCCACAAAAGTACATGATTCCCAGCAAACAAAAGGTCTCGCCGACGAAAAAAGTTCGTTGGCAAGACCTTTTTTGGATGATTGTGACAGGAATGGACGATTGTGATAGGGTGGCTACTCTATTGTCAGCTCTTTGATAAGCCGCTTGGCGTGGCTATAATCATCGATGACGGAGAGCACCCAGCGGATATCGACACCGATGCAACGCTGCAAGGCGGTGTCGAACTTGAGGTCGCCCGACATGGCTTCCCAGTTGCCATCGAAGGCAAGACCGATGAGACGACCCTTGCCGTCGAAGATGCCTGAGCCTGAATTGCCGCCTGTGATGTCATTGGTGGTGAGGAAGCAGAGGGGAAGCTGACCTGTTTGGGCATCAATGTATTGCTTGGAGAACTTGCCGCGCCGCATCCACTTATGGACCTGAGGGATGAGCTGGAAGTCGAGGTTGCTGGGATTCTGCTCGTGCTTGTTGAGGAACGAACGGGGGGAGGTAATCATGCTGATAGCCTCTTCCTTCAACCCTGTTGTGCCGGGGGCGAAGTCGATAGGCTTGCAGAGTCCGTAGCTGAGGCGCATGGTGAAGTTGGC
>WFMB01000119.1 GCA_009177185.1 Bacteroidales bacterium | reverse complement strand
ATGCGGTTGCCTGGCTCCAAGCACTGGAAAATTGCCGAGTGTTCAGAATCCACAGGCAAGATGGGCACTTGGTTCTCGTTTGCCAAACGTGTGATGAGGTCGCCAGCCACTACCAGTGTCTCCTTGTTTGCCAAGGCAATCATCTTCTTCGCTTTGATGGCGGCAATGGTTGGTTCCAGCCCTGCAAATCCCACCATGGAAGCAAGCACAATATCCACGTTGTCGTCCTGTACCACTTGGCAAAGAGCGTCAGCACCAGTGTAAACTTTGATGGGCAGGTCGGCTAACCCTTCCTTCACTTTCGTGTAGTTCGCCTCCTTGGCAATGACCACTGCTTCAGGGTTGTATTGTCGGGCTTGTTCGATGAGCAGGTCGGCATTGTTGTAGGCGGTCAGTACATAGACCTCGTAGAGGTCGCTGTGCTGTCCAATCACATCCAGTGCCTGTGTGCCGATGCTGCCAGTCGAACCTAAGATACATATTCTTTTCTTCATAAATCTAAAAGTCCTATAGGTAGGTCCATAAACATGGTTTTCTCTTCTTTCTTGATGTCGGCGATAAACTCTTCATGGGCTGGTATCATCACCTCGCTGCCGTCTGCCTTCTCCACGATGAAGAGCCAGTTATCTGTCTTGTCGTCAATGTCGATGATGGTGCCAATCTCTTGACCGTTGTCGCCGTCTATCATCTTGAAACCAATGAAATAATTGAGCGAGACCTCGTCTTCTCCGAGTTCCTCCTGGTATATCTTTTCCATATAGACAGGACTATTGACCAGCATTTGTACAGCCTCCATGCTGTCCAGGTCCTCCAGCTTCATGATAGCGGTAGTGTCGCTGCGGAAACGGTATTCCTCAATGAAGAAAGGCACCAAGATTCCATCCACCTCGCAGATGAGATAGTCGCAGTCGGCTCTGTCCCACACGTCATCCGTGAACTGAAAATTGATTTCTCCTTTCAGTCCATGCGCCTTGCCCATGCGGCCTATTGGGTAAACATCTTCTTGTCTAATCATTTGATTCTCTTGATGGCTGCACCGAGAGCCGTGAGACGCCCCTCAATGTCTTCATAGCCACGGTCAATCTGTTCGATGTTGCTAATCATGCTCACGCCATTGGCAGACATGGCGGCAATGAGCAAGGAAATGCCGGCACGGATGTCAGGGCTTGACATTCTGGAGCCGCGCAGTTTTATCTGGTTGTCATGTCCCACGACGACGGCGCGGTGCGGGTCACAGAGGATGATTTGTGCCCCCATGTCAATGAGTTTGTCAACGAAGAACAGACGGCTTTCAAACATCTTCTGGTGGATGAGTACCGAGCCTTTGGCTTGAGTTGCCACCACCAGCATGACGCTGAGAAGGTCAGGTGTCAAGCCTGGCCAAGGTGCATCGGCAATAGCCATTGTGCTGCCATCCATGAAGGACGAGACTTCATAGTGCTGATGCTCAGGGATGTGGATGTCGTCGCCCATGCGCTCGATGGTGATGCCAAGGCGGCGGAATGCCTGAGGAATAATGCCGAGATTGTCGTAGCTGACATTCTTGATGGTGAGGTCGCTGCCTGTCATGGCTGCCATGCCGATGAAAGAGCCTACCTCAATCATGTCGGGCAGAATGGTGTGTTCCGTGCCATGCAGTTCGGTCACGCCTTCGATGGTGAGCAGGTTGGAACTGATGCCCGAAATCTTCGCACCCATCTGATTCAGCATGCGGCAGAGCTGTTGGATATAAGGCTCACACGCGGCATTGTAGATAGTAGTGGTGCCTTGCGACNAGACGGCTGTCATGATGNTGTTAGNAGTACCCGTCACGCTTGCCTCGTCCAGCAGCATATAAGTGCCCTTCAGTTCGTTTGCGTCTATCTCGTACACGCCACGCTCCGTGCTGTAGTTGAACTTGGCTCCAAGTTCCTGAATGCCGATGAAGTGGGTGTCTAAGCGGCGGCGACCAATTTGGTCTCCTCCAGGTTTTGCCACACAGGCTTTGTGGAAACGAGCCAACAATGGTCCCAAGGTGAGGATGCTGCCACGCAGGGTGGAACAGCGTTGTACGAACTCCTGACTGCCCAAGTATTCCATGTCCAGTCGGTCGGCTTGGAACTTCCACGAATGATTGCCCAAGTCGGTGACGCGCACTCCCATCTTGCTCAGCAGATTGATGAGGTTGTTTATATCCAGTATGTTGGGTATGTTGTGGATGGTGACGGGTTCGGGCGTGAGCAAGATAGCAGAGATGACCTGCAGTGCTTCGTTCTTCGCTCCCTGTGGGGTAATCTCGCCATGTAGCTTGTGACCGCCTTCGATGATGAATGATGCCATTGACTGAGGTTTTCCTTACGGTTTATTTTTTCTTCTTTTTCTTCACAGTGGTTGAAATGCGGCTGCTCAGCAGCTCTCCGTCGCTGATGAGGGGGTGTTGTTGTGGAGTCAGCTGTATTTTCCCGTCGGTGTAGTAGGCCATATCGTCTGCCACTTTCTCGTCGCTCATGGAGTCGGTGCTCCAGTTGGAAAGGTCGCGCTTCATGTGGTTGGCGACCATCAGGGTGAGCTGGTCGCGTTGTGTCCCTTCGCTCATGGTGGCGAGATGCTCGTTGAACTGCTCTACAAGTGTGCCGTAGTTGCGTTTCTTGATGTGGCGCTGTGGATAGGGCAGTGGCTCTGGGACCACGTCCTCGCCGCTCAAGCGTTCTATCTCGACGGGATAGTCGATGTCCAGATTATATTGCGCGATGGCGGCAAAGTGGTTCCACAGCTTCTTGTGGAAATCCTCTTTGTCGGCAGTCTGTGCGGCCATGGTTGCCATGGTGTTGACGATGCTTTGGGCACAGCGCATGCGCTCTGTCTTGTCAGCGATGGTCTTGCAGTGTTCTACCATCTGCTGGACACCTCGGCCATACTCTGGCATGATGAGTTTCTCTCTTGTCGTATTGTAGTCCATATTGTTGACGTCTTGGTTAAAGCAGCTTCTTGGGGCTGGTTGCTTGAAATTCCTTTAGGTAGTTCGGCTCGAAATACGCCACATCGGCAAAGTCTTCGCGGAGGAACTTCTTTTCTGCCAGTGGCGACATGTATTTGGCTAACAGTGGCACACCGTCGAAGAAGTGGGCGTTGGGATGCTGAATGACCGACTTGCATTTCTCCGCACCGTTGCCGAAGAAATAGACGGGGTGCTCGTCCAAGTAGGGCTTGAACGATGTCTCATCCACAACGACTGGTGCTGTGTCCATCACGGGGCGGAGGGCGCGGGTGTAAAGTGCTGTGTAAACTTCCATGCGCCGTGCATCGAGCATAGGGCAGAGGAGGGCATCCTCTGGCAGGTCGTCGTGGACGAGGAGCACGGGGACGCATTGTACTTCCAATGTAGGCACTGCCAGCAACTTCAGGTCGCGTCCATAGGCCACTCCCTTTGCCATGGAGGTGCCGATGCGCAGACCTGTGTAGCTACCAGGACCTGCGCTGACTGCCACAGCATCGAACGGGATGGCGTGGTTGTCAGTGAACGAGAGGGCTTCATCTACCATGACACCGAGGATGGAGGCATGGTTGGTGCCCTTCTGTTTGTCCGCCTCTGGAGCCTTGCCTTCTTTGGGCAGATTGTCTGTCTGGAAGATGATGGCAGTGTCTTGGCTGACAGCCACGCTGCAAAGGTCTGTAGATGTTTCTATATGTAAGATGACTGACATAATCCGTAGGGGTGATAAATGAATGCAAAGTTACGAAAAAAGTTGGGAGTAGGGAGTGGGGAGTTAGGATTTATTCCTTTTTCGGGGAAAAAAGCGTGTTGGGAAAGCGAAAACTCTGGTCTCTTCACGTCCGACTTTCAACTTTTTCTTACCTTTGTGCCCAAAACCGTAAGTAATTATGATACAATCAATGACTGGCTACGGNAAAAGNGTNGTAGTGTANAATGGCAAGAANATTCANNNGGAGTTGAAATCGCTGAACAGCAAATCGCTGGACTTAACCACCCGTATTGCACCTGTTTATCGTGAGAAGGAGATGGAAATCCGCCAGCTCATTCAGCAGGGTTTGGAGCGCGGAAAGGTGGATTTTGTGTTGTGGGTGGAGAAGGACACTGTCTCCGATGCTACGCCTATCAATCTTGCGCTATTGGGCGAGTATAAACGTCAGATTGAAAAGATGCAGGTCGACCTGCAGTTGCCCGAACCTGCGGATTGGTATGCCACGCTCCTTCGTATGCCTGATGTGCTGTCACACGTTGAGGTGGAGGAGCTTTCGGCTGAGGAGTGGACACAGGCGCGCAAGGCGGTGGAAGGTGCTATTGGCGAGACCATTGCGTTCCGCGAGCAAGAGGGATTGGCGTTGGCTAAGAAGTTTCAGGAGAAGATTGACAACATCGCTTCGCTGCTGGCATCGATTGAGCCTTTTGAGAAGGAGCGTACCGCCAAGATTCGTCAACGTATCATCGATGCGCTGGAGCAGCATGTTGGGGTTGACTACGACAGGAATCGCTTGGAGCAGGAGATGATATATTATATTGAGAAATTGGATATTTCGGAGGAGAAGCAACGTCTGAGCAATCATCTCCGCTACTTTATCGAAACGATGAAGGATGGTCGCGGTCAAGGCAAGAAACTGGGCTTCATCGCGCAAGAGATGGGGCGTGAAATCAACACGACGGGTTCTAAGTCGAATCAGGCTGAGATGCAGAACATCGTGGTGAAGATGAAAGACGAACTGGAGCAAATCAAGGAGCAGGTGCTCAATGTCATGTAATAGCAACCATTCAAACATCATCAGCTTTATGCGAGGGAAACTTATCATTTTTGCCGCTCCGTCGGGTTCGGGAAAATCGACCATCATCAACAGCATCATGGCGGACGGTGGTGAGGAAGCACTCAATTTGCATTTCTCCATTTCTGCCACGTCTCGTCCGCCGCGCGGTCAGGAGCAGAATGGCGTGGAGTATTTCTTTCTGACTCCCGACGAGTTTAGGGAAAAGATTGCCAACGACGAGTTTGTGGAGTATGAGGAAGTCTATACGGACCGATTCTATGGCACGTTGAAGTCGCAGGTGGATAAGCAGTTGGAGGCTGGCGAGAATGTCATCTTCGACGTGGATGTGAATGGTGCCATGCGCATTAAGCAGCTTTATGGCAAGCGTGCGTTGAGCATCTTCATTCAGCCTCCAAGCATTGAGGAGCTGCGCAACCGCTTGGAGAAGCGTGCGACAGATGCGCCTGAGGTGATTGCGCAGCGCATTGAGCGTGCCCAGTACGAATTGTCTCAGGCGGAGAACTTTGATGAGGTGGTTGTGAACGACAATCTGGAAATCGCGCAAGTGGAGGCGTTGGCACTCGTCGAGGATTTTTTAGGAGAGTAAGTGGCGTGTATCTGATGGCGTGTGTGTGGCGCTATGTGCGCACCCTGCGCTTATGATTTCACGCACCCTGCACTAAATATTACGCCCACCCTGCGCATGTTATTTCGCGCAAGGTGGGCGTTTTTCGTAATGCGCTGTGGGTGAACAAAGAAGCCGTTCCTTTGGCATAAAGGAACGGCTTCTTTGTTCAGAATCGACGGTAAGGCGGCTCAGAGGTTGCCTCTCTCCTTGTCGAGGTAGTATTTGTAAGTGCCTACGGTCAGCTCGTCGCAAGCGGCTTCGTCGCACACGACAATGGCGTGTGGGTGCATCTGTAGCATGGATGAGGTCCACTTGTGGCTTATGNCGCCGTCGANGCNGTGCTTGAGGGCGNGGGCCTTGTTGTNGCCGTTGCAAACGAGGAGCACCNCTTTGGCNTCCATCACGGTGCCGATGCCCACGGTGAGTGCCTGTTTGGGCACGAGGCTGAGGTCGTTGTCGAAGAATCGGCTGTTGGCGTGGATAGTGTCGGTGGTCAGCGTCTTGATGCGGGTGCGCGAACTGAGCGAACTGCCTGGCTCGTTGAAAGCAAGGTGACCGTCTGGACCGATGCCGCCCATGAAGAGGTCGATGCCGCCTACTTCGGCGATGAGTTCTTCATAGTGTTGGCACTCGGCCACGAGGTCGGGTGCATTGCCGTTGAGAATATGCACGTTCTCAGGCTTGATGTCGATGTGGCTGAAGAAGTTCTTCCACATGAAGCTGTGGTAGCTCTCGGGGTGGTTCTCTGGTAGATTGACGTACTCGTCCATGTTGAACGTGATGACGTTCTTGAAGGAAATCTTGCCAGCGGTGTACATGTCAATCAGGTTGCTGTATAGCCCGAGGGGGGATGAGCCTGTGGGACATCCGAGCACGAATGGCTTTTCGGGTGTGGGTTTGGCTGCGATGATTCTGTTTGCTACATAGTTGGCTGCCCACTTTGAAAGGGCGGCATAATCAGGTTCTATGATGACTCTCATGGTGTTTGTTATTGTGTATTAGTGTATAACAAATGTTGTTACTTATTTCTCTTTCAGTGCTTCCCAGCCTTGCGCTTTCAGCTCAAACTCTGCACCNTCGCGCGTGATGAGGGCACAGCCTAAACTTTCCTTGGTGATGTGACCTATCAGTTTTATGTCCTTCATTTGGGCTATCTTTTCGTGGTCGGCGATGGGGACGGTGAACAGCAGTTCGTAGTCTTCACCGCCGTTCAGGGCGGCTGTGGTGAGGTTCATGTTCATCTCTTCCGCAGTCACTGCCGTCTGATAGTCGATGGGGATGCGCTCTTCGTAGATGCGGCAGCCGCAGTGGCTCTGTGTGCAGATGTGCAACAGCTCGGAGGAGAGTCCGTCGCTGATGTCCATCATGCTGGTGGGATGGATGCCTGCCTCGCGCAACTGGAGGATGATGTCACGACGGGCTTCGGGCTTCATCTGGCGTTCGAGCAGATATTCGCGACCGCTGAAATCTGGTTGTGAAATCGCCATGCGTTCTGCGTCGGTCTTGGCTGTCTCGATTTGGTGGTAATAGACTGCCTTCTCCCGTTCCAGCAGCTGGAAGCCCATGTAGGCAGCACCTAAGTCGCCTGTCACACAGACAAGGTCAGTCTCTTTGGCTCCATTGCNGTAGATGGCNGTGCCTTTCTCTGTCTCNCCAATGGCGGTGATAGAGATGGCGANTCNTGTGCGTGNGCNGGTGGTGTCGCCGCCCACGATATCTACCTNGTGCATGTCNCNAGCCAAGCNCAGTCCTGCNTAGNANTCTTCCATGTCTTCCACGCTGNAACGCTTGCTCAGGGCCAGGCTCACCGTCAACTGCTTGGGCATGCCGCCCATGGCATAGATGTCGGAGAGATTGACCATGGCGGCTTTGTAGCCTAAGTGCTTAAGTGGCATATAGGTGAGGTCGAAATGGACGCCTTCCATCAGCAGGTCTGTCGTGACGAGGAGGTCTTTATCGTTGCTGTAACGTAGCACGGCGCAGTCGTCGCCTACACCATAGTGAGTTTCAGGGTTGGTGGATTCCAGATGCTCTGTCAAGTGCTTGATGAGTCCAAATTCACCAAGAGTGGATATGTCTGTAGCCATGATTAGTGGGTATGGTTGTTATGCACGCTTTTGCGTGGATGGTTGGTTACAAAGTTTCTGATGAGCTTGTTGAACTCCTCGCCTTTCCCGTAGAGGAACTCCACCTCAATGGGGATGATGTGTAGGTTGTCAAGTCCATGCAGTCGGGTGGCGTCTTTCTCAGTGGTGATGATGGCGCGTCCAGCGGCTTGAGTACGTATGGACTCGATGTCTTTGGGCGTGAAGTTGTGATGGTCAGGGAAGTTCATCACATCAAATTGGGGCAGAAGCTTGCGTAGGTCGTATATCATCTGCTTAGGCGAAGCGATGCCTGTGACAAGCAGCGGATTCTCGCCCACATTGTGCAGATGCTTGGGGTATCGGAATGTGGTGAAGAACACCTTTTGCCAATGCTCAAGGTCAAGGCTCCGTACAATGTCGCGACGTTCCATCGGGGTGATGTGGCGTGGGCATTTGGTGATGATGATGATGTCAGCGCGCATCCGCCCCGATGTGTGTTCGCGCAGTCGCCCGGCGGGCAGGAGCTTGTCAAAGTAGATGAGGCGGTGGTAGTCCATCAGCAGGATGTTGAGCCCTGCTTGCACGTATCGGTGTTGATAAGCGTCGTCCAAGATGATGACATCGGTGGCAGGCTGCAAGGTGGGCTGCATGAGCTGCTGGATGCCGTGGCAGCGATTCTTGTCCACTGCCATGTGGATGTGTGGGAACTTGTGCTTCATCTGGAACGGCTCGTCACCGATTTTTGTCATCGGCGTGTCCTCTTCGGCAAGTACATAGCCTTTGGACTTGCGCTTGTAGCCTCGGCTGAGCACTGCTACTTGGTGGTCTTTGGAGAGGAGACGGATGAGGTACTCGGCATGGGGAGTCTTGCCTGTTCCACCTACGGTGAGGTTGCCCACGCAGATGATGGGGATGTTGAACTTATGGGATTTGAGCATACCGATATCGAACATCAGGTTCCTGATGCGTACCACCATGCCGTAGAGCCATGAGAATGGCAGGAGCCAGTAGTTGATTTTGATATGGTCGCCTTCCATGTTGGGATTACTTCATGTAGTGATAGTACTCGCAAGCGGCCAAGAGCCATGCACCTGTACCGAAGGGGGCTTGTGACTGCGCGTTCACCGTTCGGGATGGGTCAGGCTTTTCGCCGATGGGCTGCACATAGCCGATGCTGTAGTCGGGGCGGAGTGCCACGGTGGTGAGGTACTTCCAAGCTTTGTCGATAGTGGGCTGATACTGCTTGGCTGGCAGGATGCCGTTGTTCACACCCCACAGGATGCCGTAGGTGAAGAAGGCGGTGCCTGAGGTCTCATAGCCTGGCGCGTCGTCGGGGCAGAGCATGGAGCGGGTCCAGTAACCTTCTGGCTGTTGGCACTTTGCCACACCGGCTGCCAGTTTCTTGAAGCGGTCGAGGTAGAAAGCTCGGTATTTGCTGTCCTTGGGGAGGTCTTGCAGCACTTTGGCCAAGCCTGCCATCACCCAACCTGCGCCACGCGCCCAAAAAGACTTGCCGTTGTTGCAGGCGGTTGTTACTTTGGGATAGATGTATTTGCCGTCGCGGTAATAGAGCTGTGCCTCGGTGTCAAAGAGGAGGCTGTCGGTCCATTGGTAGCACTCGAATTGTTTGTCGAGCAGTTTTTGGTCGTGGGTGACGGTGTAGAGTTTGCTGAAGATGGGCATGCCCATGTAGAGCGCATCCGCCCACCACCAATAATCTCTCTCGGGAGTTGAGGCTTGGTAGCACATCACTTCGAGGGCGCGTTTGATGCGTTCTGCACGGTGTTCCTGCTTGTAGAGGTCGATATAGACTTGGAAACAGATTTGCCAGTCAGCGAAAAGCACGTGGTTCATGCCTTCGCCATAGGCCTTGTATTGCCATAAGCTCTTGTTCCTTTGTGTGGCACCTTCCCAATGGTTGTATTCGGCCCATTCAATGGCGTAGTCGAGGTAGCGTTGATTGCCTGTCAAGTCGTACACCGCTTGATTGCCAGTGAAGTAGGCGGCGTTGTCCCAGAATCCGCGACACTTGGCAGAGTTGTGGCTTTGCCAATAGTCGTTGACTTTCTCGATAGTGGTTAGAACGTCTTGTTTTGTCTGTGGCTGTTCGGCTGTCGAGCCGTTTGCTTCTTGTTGGGGGTGTGCGAAGCCTGTTTGTGCCATGAAGGCTGCACTAATCATGAGTGTGGATAAGAGTTTCATATACATAATAGGNTTTTAGTTAGTTGTCTTGCATTATGAGTCCCAGCTTTTTCGCTTCTTCGATGAGAAGTTGTTTGNCAGATGCGTAGTCGTTGGGTATCTNCCCGTCNAAGATGNCGTCCTNGATGAGGNTCTTCAGTACTCCCACTTCACGGCTGGGGCGAAGCTGGAAAAGTTGCATAATTTCTTCGCCAGAAACGGGAGGCTGGAAGTTCCTGATGCGGTCCTTCTCTTCTATCTCAACGAGTTTGGTGCGAACGGTGATGAAGTTCTCCTTGATTTTCTTTTTCTTAAGCTCGTTTTTGGAGGTGATGTCAGCGGTGCAAAGCAGCATCAGGTCGTCGATATCGTCACCCGCTTCAAACAGCAGTCTCCGCACCGCGCTGTCGGTCACTTCTGCATCTGCAATGGCAATGGGGCGCATGTGCAACTGAACGAGTTTCTGTACGAACTTCATCTTCTCGTTCATGGGCAGCTTCATGCGGCGGAAGATGTTGGGAATCATCCGTTCACCGATATCGTTGTGGTTATGGAATGTCCATCCCAATAATGGGTCGAAACGCTTAGATTTGGGCTTCCCGATGTCGTGCAGCAGTGCAGCCCAGCGAAGCCACAGGATGTGGTCTTTGGCTGACTCCCACTTGCCATTGCCTGTGGGCATTTCGGAGGGGACGCTCGTCGCCTTCGCCACGTTGTCAAGCACTTCGAGCGTATGGTAGAAATTGTCCTTGTGCGTTTTCCCGTTTTTGGACTCAACGCCTTGCAGTTGGATTAGTTCGGGGAAAATGAGAGGGAGCAGTCCGCTCCGCTCCAAGTTGTCGAATCCTTTAGAGGGGATGGGGGAAAGAAGTATCTTGTTTAACTCGTCGGCAATGCGCTCGCCTGAGATGATTTGGATGCGTTCCTTGTTCCGTTCCAGCGCATTGAAAGTGTCTTCGTCGATGTGGAAGCCAAGCTGGGTGGCAAAGCGGATACAACGCATCATGCGCAGAGGGTCGTCGCTGAAAGTGATGTCAGGGTCGAGTGGGGTAATGATGCACTTGTCCTCCAAATCGGCCAAGCCGTTGAAAGGGTCCACCAACTCGCCATAATGCTCTTTGTTCAGACAGAGTGCCATCGCATTGATGGTGAAGTCACGGCGGTTCTGGTCTTCTTCCAGCGTGCCATCTTCGGTCACAGGCTTGCGCGAGTTGCGGTCGTAGCTCTCTTTGCGAGCACCGACAAACTCAATCTCAAGGCTCTTGTGCTTGAGTTGGGCCGTGCCAAAATTCTTGTAGATGGCAATGTGGACTTTCTTTCCTAATTTCTTACGTAACTTCTCAGCGATGGCGATGCCAGGGCGTTCCACCTGCTTCTTCTGGTCCACGACAACGATGTCGATGTCGCTTGATGGGCGTTCCAGATACAAATCGCGCACCCATCCTCCGATAATGTAGCATTCTAACCCCAATTCGTCCGCCGTGTCAGAAATAAGGTGGAAAAAGGGGTGGTCGAGCTGTGTCAATATCTCTTCGTGTGTCAGTATCTTCATACGAGGTGGATTCTGAGCATCTTTTTTTGTATTGCAAAGATAAGGAAAAATGGATAGAAACATTGTCAATGCGCTTGTTTTTTCGTGTTGTAGAAATGAAAAAGCAGGATAACTTCCAGAAATAGTGCTGAATTTGTGTTTTTTGCCCTATCTTTGTGAAAAATATTGACGTATGAAAAAAAGTGAATATACAGTTTTTGCCATCTTGATGATTTCTTGTTTGTTAGTCATGATGGCTTGCCAGCATCAGCCTTCTGCGGTGGAACGTCGCAAGGCGGAGATTCGGGAAAGGGATTCAATGGAGTTGTTGAACGCGCGCAAGGATTTGCGGGTGGCTGACAGCCTCTCTGCGTTTAAGATTTTTGAACTGGAGGATTTGAAGGCGCAGTTTGTCTTTGAGAAGCAGGAGAAGTACCAAACCGTGGGTTATTGGGTATTGCCGACGCATGCGGGCAGCAAGGAGCGGTTCACATTCTTTCCCGAAGTGGAGGAAGGCGGCAAGCTGCTTTTGGTGTCCATTAACAAGCAACGGCAGTATTCGTTTGCGGAAGTGGATTTGGAAACGAGCGACTACACCACGCAGTTGCCCTCGACC
>WFMB01000127.1 GCA_009177185.1 Bacteroidales bacterium | reverse complement strand
AACAGCGCAGGAGCCGCCACCTTTCTATATATTATATTATTGTACAAACACCTTGCGGACAGTACCTCCGTCCTGCACCACATGGATGCCTGACTCCTTGGCATTGACCTTGCGACCATCAATGGCATAGTGGACAGCGGCGGTGCCCTCCGTCGGGACGTTTCCCACAGGGATGATGCCCGTGGCTGGGGTCTCCTTGTCGTTGGAAAGGAACACCTCCTTGATGTAGATAGCCGACTCTCCGTTCGTACTGAAACCTGCCAGATAGATTCGGCTGGGGTCGATGGTCTGACCCTCCGCATTCTTCATGTCGTGCAGGTCGATGACAGCCTCCTTCTTCGTACCCAGTTCGTAGATATAGGGCGACGCCTTTGTGTTGTCGGCATCGTAGAGACAGAACGAAGGCTTTGCCGTCGATGCTTTCAGGAGGCGGACCACCAAATACTTGTAATCCGATATATCCACACCTGATGGACAGCGCCAGCCGCCCAGTCCGTTGGCAGCAGTCTTGAGCGAACCCACCCGTTCGCTATAAGTGCCCGAACCAACAAGGGAAGGATTGAAGTCTCCGCCCTTCAAGGGGAAAGTGGTGACGGTGACTTGGAAGTTCACCTGCTTCGTGTTGCCCATCGGGTCTGTATAAGTCACCGTGATATCGGTCGTTCCATCCTGCAATCCCATCAGGCGACCGCCTTGCACCGTGGCGATGTGGCTTTTGCGGACGCTGTACTCACAACTGCTTGCCACGTTCTCCTTCGCCCCCGTCTGCAGGGTACACATCACCTCCAGCGGTGTCACGCTGCCAGCACTCACATTCAGGGCGGCCGAAGCCACGCTCAAGTCAGTCATGGTCTTCTCCGCTTCCGTCAGCAGCGCATTGGGGTCTTCAATGCCAAACATCTCCTCAGAGAACGTCTGCTCGGTCGAGAACCAGTCGATATCCACATAGCCGCCCAAATGCTCCGTAGCATAGTTGAACAGGTAGAAACGCTGTCCCACAAAGTAGTCAAGGGTATAGTTCATGGTCATGGTCACACCCCACGACTTCCAGGTGGAGTTGTCGTAGCTGTAAGAGTATCGGCAAGCCTTCGTAGCCAAATTGACCAAAGCCCGCAAGTAAACCACGTCCGAGGTAAGTTCGGGTCCAGTCTTTGCCTCTTCCTTCTTCAACACATGGTTGTTGAACGTGCAGCGTTCAGCGTACAGCACCTTCTTGCCATCTACCATCTTCACCCCGATGAAGGAATAAGGGTTCTGGAACACTGCCAAACCTGCCACATCGCCCTCCTGCATGCCGGAGAGGTCGAGCTTCACCGTGCCCCAAGAGTTCTTGTATCGGTCGGAAGGCGTGTCGTTGGGCGAATAGCCAAAGATGCGCTGCGAGAGCGAATTGCGCGCCCAATGCAGTTCGTCGGTCACATTCGCCGTGTGCAGACGCAGCCAGCCCCGACGCTCCGTGAGCGACCATGCCGACTGCACGGGGTTGTGGTTCCACTCCCACTGCATACCCAGCTCCGTGCCGGTGAAGGCATCGTTGGTGGGCAGGTAAGTCTTCTCGTAGGTCTTCCCCACATTCGGCTTCGGATAGGCCGCACCATCCTTCGACACATCCACGCCGTTGTTGCCAATGATGGGCCAGCCGTTCTCCCACTTCACAGGCTCCAGATAGGGAATGCGCCCGATGGCTCCAGCGTCCTTGAAAAGCATGGTCCACCACTCGCCTGTCTGTGTCTCAATCAACGCTCCCTGATGAATATGCTGTTTCTCGAACACGCGCCCCTTATGCTCTTCATACGGTCCCATAGGATTCTTTGAACGGAAGATAGTTTGCGAGCCTTCCGTGCCGCCATAAGTGGCATAAATGTAGTAGTAGTCACCTATATGATACATGTGACTCCCCTCGCAACCATTGCCTACACTGATGACTTTCTCGCTACCGATCTTCTTCAATGTATTGGCATTGAACTTGTTCACCCAAATGTCGCCAATGCCACAAGCCACATACAAATAGCCGTCGCCCTTCTCGCCATCGTCGAAGAGCCATCCGGGGTCGTGGTAAGCCTCTGACAATCGGGTCACCTTCCATTCGCCCTCAGGGTCTTCGGCCGTGAGGAGGATGCTCTGCGAGTCTTCCGACCACGTGGAGCAAGGGAAATAGAGGTAGAACTTGCCATCGTGATGAGTGAGCGACGAAGCCCACATGCCCTGCGAATAGTGGTCTTTGCCGTTCATCAGGTTGTAGGCANCATTNTCAAGAATCTNCTTCNAGGGATTGGCACAATACTCCCAGTTCACGAGGTCCTTCGACTTCAGGATAGTCGCCCCCGGGAAATGGTACATCGTCGTGCTCACCATATAGTAGGTGTCTCCCACCCTGACCACATCAATGTCGGGGAAGTCGCCATTGATAACGGGATTGACATACGTGCCATTCCCCTTATCGGCATTCCAAACCTGTTTGTAACTTGCGGTCTGCGCCATCACGCTTTCCGAACACCAACACAGTGCCATGGCGAGCAAAATAGGTAGTTTTTTCTTCATTTCTTGCGGGTTATCTTAATTGGTCTAACATGCGTATCTGTTTGCGCCACAAATGTACAACATTTTCCACATCCCTCGTTCCACCAACGAAACACATCTTTTCAATTATGTAACGCACTCCCCTCTTCTCCCACCCCTGACAAGAAGGTTTGACATGACCCACCAGACACCCCTGCGCATGGCGTGCTTTCACAGCCCAAAAATCGGAGTCCCNNACNCCGACTGACCGATGTCCCCGACTCCGATTGGTCGGAGTCGGGGACATCGATTTTGGGGGTATTTTTAAGCCATAACCAAAACTGAGAATAATCGGGGGTATCGTTATGCTTATGCAGCTACGATTGGGGGAGGTTATGTGCCAAAATCTGATCGGCGTGTTCCTTGGTCTTCACCTGCTTGCCAGCGAAGATGTTCTCGATGATGCCCTCCTCGTTGATGATGAAAGTGGTGCGAATCGTGCCCATCGTCTTCTTGCCATACATGTTTTTCTCGCCCCATGCGCCCATCGCCTCCAGCAGCGTGTGGTCAACATCGGCAATCAGGGGGAAAGGCANTTCGTGNTTCTCCTTGAACTTCTGGTGCGACGCAGCCGANTCTTTGCTCACACCNNCCNCCNCATANCNNGCCCCTTGCAATTCCTNATAGTGGTCTCTCAAACTGCAAGCCTCAGCCGTGCATCCGCTCGTGTTGTCCTTCGGATAGAAGTACAGCACCAACTTCCTGCCCTTGTAGTCACTCAGACGGATGTCCCGTCCCCCTTCGTCCTTGCCCAGTATCTCGGGCGCTTTGTCTCCGATGTTCATGTCGTTGTCGTTTTCTTTGTTGTTCAATCGCAAAGGTATACAAACTTTCTCTCACTAACAAAAAAGTGCCGCAGATTCTTTGTCTCGGCACTTCTTATATAGATATATGTATATGTTGCTTAGTCTGCCAGCTTTGCCGTTACTGCTTTAGTAGCGTTATGCCTTTTTTTGGGGGGGTAAGTACTTCTCTTTCCTGGGCGTTTCACGCTGACTTTATTCACTCCCTCTATCTTGCAACACACGTTGTTCACCACGGNATCGATGAAATGGAGGTTNCCAATNAGGTCAACAAGCACGTTAGAGNATTTTACATCAGAAATCNCNTAGATGCCATTGAACCAGATGTCATCCATATCGACCGTATAGCCATGCGATTCGAGGAACGTATCTATCTCTGCATCTGTGGCATAACGGGCTGGTTCTATGAAAGGTTGCCGAAGGATGATGCACGGTTCGCTGCCACTGTTGAGGGTGAATCCAAGGATGGTGTAGGCATCATCAGGAAACAATTCGTTGTGGGCTACAAGACGATGGATGAATCCATCCATACTCGTTGCAGATGAAGAAAGAAGGGAAAAGTTGTTGAGTTTGATAGCATAAAGGTCATCTTTAGAAATGAACACATCGTTTTCCTGACCATTGCCTATCATTTCTTTCACATAGTCTTCTATCCTCTCAATCCATGTCCCAAGCTCTTTAGCTCGCTGAACGACATGCCCAAGTAGGGATTCTCTATCCCTAAAGACTGGTTGAGTTTCCGCTGGCTTTGTATCCTTGTTGCAGAATCCACATGCCTGTTCCAACGTGGCTTTGATGCGCGGATTGCCGCCAAATAGTCGTTCCAACTCTCGGTGTTCATTGCTATCCATTTTTAGGGGTAAACTTTATTTATTCTGATGGAACGAATAAGATTCCACCTTGCAAAGGTATACAAACTTTCTCTCACCAACAAAAAAAGTGCCGCAGATTCTTCGTCTGCGGCACTTCTTATATAAATATATGTGTATGTTGCTCAGTCTGCCAGCTTTGCCTTGATGAACTCGCGGTTGAGACGGGCGATGTTAGCGATGGTCTCGCACTTGGGGCATACGGCTTCGCAGGCACGGGTGTTGGTGCAGTTGCCGAAGCCGAGTTCGTCCATCTTGGCTACCATGGCTTTGGCACGACGGGCTGCCTCTACGCGACCTTGGGGGAGGAGAGCCAGCTGGCTGACCTTCGAGGAGACGAAGAGCATGGCAGAGCCGTTCTTACAAGCGGCAACACAGGCACCGCAACCGATGCAAGAGGCGCAATCCATTGCCTCGTCAGCGTCTTCCTTGGAGATGAGGATGGCGTTGGCATCCTGTGGCGCACCTGTGCGGACGGTGGTGTAGCCACCAGCCTGAATGATTTTGTCGAATGCCGTGCGGTCAACCATGCAGTCCTTAATGACAGGGAAACCTGCTGAACGCCAAGGCTCGATAGTGATGACGTCGCCATCGTTGAACTTGCGCATGTAGAGCTGGCAAGTGGTGGCTCCACGCTCAGTCTTGCCGTGTGGCGTACCGTTGATGTAGAGTGAGCACATGCCACAGATGCCCTCACGGCAGTCGTGGTCGAACACGAAAGGCTCTTTGCCTTCCTCTATTAACTGCTCGTTGAGGATGTCGAGCATTTCGAGGAACGAAGTATCACCAGGGATGTCCTTCATTACCTTCTCTTCAAAATGAGCATTCGTGTCCTTAGGACCGTTCTGCTTCCAGTATTTTACTGTGAATTGTTTCAATACTTTCTCTGCCATGGTGATTAGTTCTTGTAGTTACGTGTTTGTACCTTGATTGCTTCGTATTCAAGTGGCTCTTTAATCAGCTCAGGTGCGGTAGCGTCGTTGCCCTGATACTTCCAGCAGCCAACGTAGAAGAAGTTCTTGTCGTCGCGCTTGGCCTCGCCTTCTTCGGTCTGGTGCTCCTCGCGGAAGTGACCACCGCAGGACTCTTCACGAGAGAGTGCGTCGTAGGCGATGAGCTTGCCCATCGTGATGAAGTCATCGAGGTGGATGGCCTTGTCAAGCTCCACGTTCAGACCCTCGCGGCTGCCTGGGATGAAGAGGTTCGTGTCAAATTCCTTGCGGAGTTCGTCAATGAGCTTGATGCCCTTCTCAAGACCTTCCTTCGTGCGACCCATGCCGATGTACTCCCAGCAGATGTGACCCAGTTCCTTATGGATAGAGTCAACCGAACGCTTGCCCTTGATGTTCATGAGCTTCTGGATGCGTGCCTCAGTTGCTTTTTCCACTTCGGCAAACTCAGGTGCATCGGTAGAGATGCGAGGCCAGATGGACTGGTCGGCAAGATAGTTCTGAATGGTGTATGGCAACACGAAGTAACCGTCGGCCAGACCCTGCATGAGGGCAGACGCACCAAGGCGGTTAGCACCGTGGTCAGAGAAGTTGCACTCACCGATGGCGAAAAGACCAGGGACAGAAGTNTGGAGCTCATAGTCAACCCAGATACCACCNATCGTGTAGTGGATGGCAGGGNAAATCATCATCGGGTTGTAGTAGTCCATGCCGTTGGCTGTAGCGCGCTTCTCGCCAGGGTTCACATCGGTAATCTCCTCATACATGTCGAAGAGGTTGCCGTAGCGCTGGCGAATCACGTCGATGCCGAGACGCTGGATGGACTCAGAGAAGTCGAGGAACACAGCCAAGCCCGTGTTGTTCACACCGAAGCCCTTGTCGCAACGCTCCTTGGCAGCGCGTGAAGCCACGTCGCGGGGAACGAGGTTGCCGAATGCAGGGTAACGACGCTCCAAGTAGTAGTCGCGGTCCTCCTCTGGAATCTCCCAGCCTTCCTTTGTGCCAGCTTGCAGCGCCTTGGCGTCTTCGAGCTTCTTAGGCACCCAGATGCGGCCGTCGTTACGCAGCGACTCCGACATCAGCGTCAGCTTCGACTGCTTGTCGCCGTGAACAGGGATACAGGTGGGGTGAATCTGCACATAGCAGGGATTTGCGAAGTAAGCACCCTTGCGGTAGCAAGACATGGCAGCGGTCACGTTGCAACCCATGGCGTTGGTAGAAAGGAAGTAAGTGTTGCCGTAACCACCTGTAGCAATAACGACAGCGTTGGCAGAAAAACGCTCCAGCTTACCAGTCACAAGGTTCTTGGCGATGATACCACGAGCCTTGCCGTCGATGATAACCACGTCGAGCATCTCATAGCGAGTGTAGAGCTTCACCTTGCCAGCATTCACCTGTGCGGAAAGGGCTGAGTAGGCACCGAGCAACAGCTGCTGACCTGTCTGACCCTTGGCATAGAAGGTACGGCTCACCTGCGCACCGCCGAAAGAACGGTTAGCCAATGTGCCGCCATACTCACGAGCGAAAGGAACGCCCTGAGCCACGCACTGGTCGATGATAGAGTTGCTGACCTCTGCCAGACGATACACGTTAGCCTCGCGGGCACGGTAGTCGCCACCCTTCACTGTGTCGTAGAACAGGCGATAGATGGAGTCGCCATCGTTCTGATAATTCTTGGCTGCATTGATACCGCCCTGTGCAGCGATAGAGTGCGCACGACGGGGAGAGTCCTGAATGCAGAAATTGAGTACGTTGAAGCCCATCTCGCCGAGAGATGCGGCTGCCGAAGCACCAGCCAAACCCGTACCAACGACGATGACATCGAGCTTCAGCTTGTTCTTTGGGTTCACCAGACGCTGGTGCGNTTTGTAGTTNGACCACTTCTNNGCTACTGGTNCCNCNGGTATCTTAGNATNGANATTGATAGNCATAATNNTTTTCAAATTTTAATGTNTTAATAGGANGTCCAAAATGGAACGACTTTGCCGTCCATGCCACCGAGGCAGTCGGGACAGAGGGCGAAAGCGATAGCCACGATGGCGAAGAGTGCCATCACACAGGTTGACCAGATGTAACCGATACACTTCCAGCGGCGGAACCAAGTGTGTCCGCTCCAGCCGAGTGTCTGGAGAGCTGACCAGAAGCCGTGCGTGAGGTGGAACCAAATAGCTACAATCCAAATGAGGTAGAGCACCAGGAAGATGGGGTTGGAGAACGTGTACTCGATCCAGCCAAAACCATCTGTAGGAGCGTGAACACCTTCGCAGCCAGCGATTTCTGCCCACATCATGTTGGCCCAGAAGTCGTGGAGGTGAAGGATGAGACCGAGACACACGATGATGCCCAGCACCAGCATGTTCTGGCTTGCCCATTCCACCGTCTTTGGCTTGTCGGTAATGTCATACTTGTTGTTGCCGCGAGCCTTACGGTTCTGGAATGTGAGGATGAAAGCGTAGATGATGTGAACGACCATGAGGGCAGCCAAACCGCAGGTAGCCACAATGGCATACCAGTTGGAGCCGAGCAATTCACAGATCTGGTTGTACGCCTCTGCACTGAAGAGTGCCACTACGTTCATGCAACCATGAAACGTCAGGAAAAGGATAAGTGCCAAGCCTGTGACAGACATGATGACTTTCCTTCCGATTGAAGAGTTACATAACCACATAAAAATGTTAAAGAATTAAAGTTATTAAATATGTTTATTTGTTTTCAGCGAAAGAATAACTGCAAAAATACCCTTATTTCCCGAAACTCCCAAGCCTTTTCGGGAAAATGTTGCCGTGGATGCCTCATTTTGTGCGGATGCCGGCTTCTTTACCCTCCATTTGCCTTATCTATATTATAGATAATGTGCTGTCCATGCCCCAGTTCTCCGTCCCTGCTTCCACGGGCGTTTTTTCTGTCCTTCGTCAAGAACTGTGTGCGCACACAAAATAGCGGCGTTTTACGGTGTGTGCGCACACAAAGATTGATACGCATCAACAAAACAGGTTGTTTTCATCAAATTCAGCTGCTTTTTTTGTCCGCGCTGTGAAAAGCCCATACCTTTGCAGCGTCAAAAGGGAACAAGGGGTCGCGAGAGAGCGGCCGAACAAGTTCCCCGAGACGACAGAACAGAGCATAGGTAATCAGAACATAGGTTAGTTTTTCTATCATATAGGTTTTGGTAAAGGTATTAGATTTAGGTTAGTAAAAGATTGTTATTTAGGAGTTAGGCTCTCGTGAGAGACCCTCCTCCATTTTTTTGAAAGTGATTAGAAAACAACATATAGACGCTGTCGCGGTCAGGCAAGCTCAGTCGGTCTGGGCACACGACACTGGTCAGGCAGATTCAGGTTTGAGGTTTAGTATAAACAATGGTTTAGTTAAGTATCAATCAGTAATTATCAGTTAAAAAAAGAAAGGAGATTGTTTTATGGAAACTATGACTATTATTGCAGTGGCTATCGTATCTGTAGCAGCTATCGTTAGCAATGTATCAATCTTCAAATGAACAAAGGTTGATTGTCTGCAAGAAAGAATCCGAAAGAACTCAGTGCAATCAGGCACTTGAGTTTCTGAGAGGAGGGGAGGATGTTCACGACGTGCTCCACCATTCAAGAGAAAAAAACAAAAAGGTTAAATAACAAAGGGCGGTGATTCCAGTTTGGAGTCACCGCCTTCTTTTTGTGACGGTGTTCCACCGCCATTCTTTCGGCACAGCGTGTGGGGAAGATTCCCGTCGTCTTGTCCATCCCTACGCACGCACCGTGGGCACTTCATTTCATCCACCCTGCACGAAATATTACGCCCACCCTGCGCCTGTTATTTCGCGCAGGGTGGGCATGAAAGTTCGCTTCGGGTGTCCGTGTTTGATTCTCAATGCGTTCCGCATTTCAATAGTGTGTCACTGCGCGTGTTGCGGAGAAAGGTGTGTTGGGGGCTGTATGGCGGATGATGGTGGAGCAGTTGCCGTTCGGGAATGTTTATGGCGAAAACCAGCCCGTTTTCTTTCCATTTCTCCACATTATTATACAAAAAACATTAAAAAGTGCGCTTTTTCGATGTGGTGGCACAGAAAATCAGCGGAAGAAACGCTATCTTTGCATGCTTTTGTGCGTGTCTGCGTGCATATATGGCTGTATATGTTTGTGGACGAGGCAGAAACAACATGATAATTATCACTAAATCTAAAAAATAACACAACAATGAAAAAAATGATGATGATGGCAGCTGCTGTTGCAATGACTGCCACAACAATGATTTCTTGCGACGGTGGCAATGGTGCCAACCTGAAGGATGGTGTTGACTCACTGGCTTACAATCTGGGTGTTGCCCAGTCGGAGGGTCTGAAGCAGGCCATGACCATGCAGTTCAATGTAGATACTGCCTATATGAGCGAGTTCATCAAGGGCATGAAGGAAGGTGCTGTGAACGAGGCTGACCCCAAGAAGGACGCTTACATGGAGGGTCTGAGAGTGGGCAAGCAGATTCAGCAGATGGCTGAGGGTCTGAGCCAGGAAGTGTTTGCTGGCGACACCACGCAGTCGGTGAACGTGAAGAACCTGCTGGCAGGTCTGATTGACGGCTTGAAGGGCAAGACCAACATGACGGCAGAGGAGGCTTACCACAAGTTCCAAGAGCAGTTGGAGCCTATCCGCACAGCCAACACCGAAAAGCAGTTTGCCGACAACAAGGCTGCTGGCGAGAAGTATCTGGCTGAGAACAAGAAGAAGGAGGGCGTGAAGACCACCGAAAGCGGCTTGCAGTACAAGGTGCTGGTAGAGGGAACTGGCGCGCTGCCAACCGACACGACCAAATTGCAGGTGAACTATGAGGGCAAGCTCATTGACGGCACAGTGTTCGACAGCAGCTACGAGCGCAACATCCCATTCACCGTGGATATGGCTCAGCCACGCGTCATCCAGGGTTGGGTCGAGGCACTGAAACTGATGCCCGCTGGTTCAAAGTGGGAAGTGACCATTCCACAAGAGCTGGGTTACGGCGCAGCAAATCAGGGCATGATTAAGCCTTTCTCCACATTGGTGTTCACCATCGAGGTGTTGAAGTAATCGACGCACAATCATTCTGATTATGAAGAAGACACTCGTATTGACAATAGCAGCGTTTGCCATGGCAAGCGCTGCTTTTGCGCAGACGGAGGCAAAGGACTCCATCTGGGCAGCAAAAGAGGCAGCCAAAGCCAAGAAGGCACAGGACGCGGCTGACCTGAAAGCGTTCAAGGAGAAACAAAAGACCGACCTTGCCGCCTTCATCGAGGCACAAAAGACGGGCAAGTCTGCCGTGAAGGTGGAGAAGCCCGCAATGGCTAACAGCGGCGATTCGCTCGGTTACGTGTTCGGCATCTCCCAGTCGAACGGGCTGGAGCAGTATGCCTCACAGCAGTTCAACGTAGATAAAGCACACTTCGGTCCGTTTGTCGAAGGCATCATGAACCGTGTATCCGTCAATCCAGACGACAAGGAGAAGGCTGCCTACAACGCTGGCTACCAAGTGGGCGGACAGATTGCCTCCATGGCGCAGTCGTTCTCCAACGAGTATTACGCTGCCGAGCCAGACAAGAGCATCAGCGCGTCGATTGTAGCCAGCGGCATCGTGGCAGGTCTGATGGGCGAGAACGAAATCAGTGCCGATAGCGCAGTCCGCCGCCTCCAGACAGAGATGTCGGCGCGCCACGCCGCCAATCAAGAGGCACTCTACGGTCCCAACCGTGCGGCAGGCGAGAAGTTCCTCGAAGAGAACAAGGTGAAGGAGGGTGTACAGACCACAGCCAGCGGCTTACAGTACAAGGTGCTCACGATGGGCACTGGCGAAAAGCCCACTGCCACCTCGAAGGTGACCGTTGACTACGAGGGCACGCTCATCGACGGCACCGTGTTCGACAGCAGTTACAAGCGCGGACAACCCACCACCTTCCAAGTGAATCAGGTGATTAAGGGCTGGACAGAAGCCTTGCAGCTCATGCCCGTCGGCTCAGAATGGGAGCTTTACATCCCATACCAGCTGGGTTATGGCGATCGCGAGGCAGGTCAGGCTATCAAGCCTTATTCAGCCCTCATTTTCAAGGTGAAACTTCATGGAATTGAATAAAAAAATGAAACAATATAATATAATAAATAATGTGGTGGGATGGGTTGTGTTTGCCATCGCGGCATTCACCTATTGCTCCACCATCGAGCCCACGGCAAGCTTTTGGGACTGCCCTGAGTTCATCACCACAGCTGCGAGGCTGGAGGTGGGTCACCCTCCCGGCGCACCCTTCTTCATGCTCTTTGGCAACTTCTTCTCGCAGTTTGCCAGCGACGCTTCGGAGATAGCCAAGATGATTAACATGATGAACGCCTTCCTGAGTGCAGGCTGCATCCTGTTCCTCTTTTGGAGCGTGACGCACTTGGCAAAAAAGCTCATGGTAAAGGACGGAGCAGAACCAACTGTGAACCAACTGATTGCCGTGATGGGCAGCGGTATTGCCGGCGCGCTCATCTACACATGGAGCGACACCTTTTGGTTCTCCGCTGTCGAAGGCGAAGTGTATGCCTTCTCCAGTTTTTTCACCGCTTTGGTCTTTTGGCTCATCCTCAAGTGGGAGGACAATGCCGACCAGCCTCACTCCGACCGCTGGCTCGTGTTCATCGCCTACTTGGTGGGTCTCTCCATCGGTGTACACCTCCTGAACCTCCTCTGCATCCCCGCCATTGTGCTTGTCTATTACTACAAGATGAGCAAGAACCCCACAGGCAAAGGCTCGCTCATCGTGCTGGGCATCTCTGTGGTCATCGTGGCGGCAGTNCTCTANGGCATNGTGCCAGGCATCGTGAAGATTGGCGGCNGGTTTGAGCTGCTGTTCGTNAACGCGTTGGGCATGCCATACAACACAGGTCTCTACATCTACCTCATCCTGCTCGCCATCGCCTTGGTGTGGGCATTGTGGGAGACAACTCGGGCGAAGAGCGAGAACCGCATGTACATCTCGTTCATCATCTGTGCGGCACTGCTCGGCATCCCCTTCTACGGTCACGGTGCAGCGTCGGTCATCATCGGCATCGTGGTACTGAGCCTCATCGCAGGTATGCTCTTCTACACACGGAAAGCAACGCCGCGCATCCTCAACACCGCCATCCTCTGCATGACACTGATGACCGTTGGCTACAGCTCTTATGCGCTCATTGTCATCCGTTCCACAGCCAATCCACCGATGGACCAAAACTCGCCCGAGGACGTCTTCTCGTTGGGCGAATATCTGGGTCGTGAGCAGTACGGTGAGCGTCCTCTCTTCTATGGACAGACCTACAAGTCGCAGCCCGAAATCAAGGACAACGGTGACGGCTATTTGACTTATGCCACAGAGAAAGGCGCACCCGTCTATCAGCGTAAAGCCAAGGAGCACGAGGACGAGAAGGACGAATATGTGAAGATTCGCGAGAAGTTCTCTCTCAAATATCCCTCCAACCAGTGCATGCTCTTCCCTCGCATCTACAGCGACGAAGCCAATCATGTGCGTGCCTACGAGTCTTGGCTGGGCGGTGTGACCTATCACTCTGTGCCCTACAACGTACCAGGTCGCGAGACTCGNACCGTGGAGGTTCCCGGTCAGATAGACAATNTCCGCTTCTTCCTCTCCTACCAAATGAACTGGATGTNTNGGCGTTANTTCATGTGGAACTTNGCAGGTCGTCAGAACGACATTCAGGGCAATGGCGAGCTGGAGCACGGCAACTGGCTCTCGGGCCTCAGCTGGCTGGACAACATGCGTCTGGGCGACCAGAGCCTGCTGCCCTCCGACTTGAAAGGAAACAAGGGTCACAACGTCTTCTACTGCCTGCCACTTCTGCTCGGTCTGCTTGGCTTCTTCTGGCAAGCCTTCCGCGACAAGAAGAGCATTCAGCAGTTCTGGGTGGTGTTCTTCCTCTTCTTCATGACGGGCATAGCCATCGTCATCTACTTGAACCAAACTCCTTTGCAACCTCGTGAGCGCGACTACGCTTATGCTGGCTCGTTCTACGCCTTCTCTATTTGGTGTGGCCTGGGCATTGCCGCCATCTACGAACTGCTGGGCAGTTGGCTCTCAAAGAGGATGGAGACACGCAAGGCTGCCCTCATAGCCGCTGCGGTCGGCATGGTGCCAGCTGTGGCTGTGCCAGCGCAGATGGTGAGCCAAACGTGGGATGACCACGACCGCTCTGCCCGCTATGTGTGCCGCGACTTTGGCTTGAACTACCTCGAAACTATTCCGCACGACGGCGTTATCTTCACCAATGGCGACAACGACACCTTCCCCCTGTGGTATAACGAGGACACGGAGGGCAATCGCACCGACGTGCGTGTATGCAACCTCTCTTACCTGCAAACCGACTGGTATATCGACCAGATGAAGCGTCCCGCTTACATGGGCGAAGGTCAGTCAAGCCCACTCCCCATCTCGTGGAAACGCTACCAATACACCAGCGGCAAGCATGAGATGATTGACGTGAACCCAGAGGTGGCAGAAGGTGTCACCATCAAAGACATCGTTCAGGAAGTGGTGGCAAAGGATTCCGCCCTGGCCAAGCGCCTATGGGGCGACAATCCTTTTGAGCTGAAGACCGCCATCAGAAAGTTCGTGTTGCAGGACTATGCAGGACTCTCCGAGGAGGACAAGGCACTGGTGATGGGCATTCCTTCCTGCCTGCCAAGCGACACGCTTTATGTCACGGTCGACAAGGATGCCGTGCGTCGTTCGGGCATGAAAATCATTGGCGATTCGATACCCGACCAGATGGTCATCAGCCTGCGCGGACAGGGACGCGTGTCGAAGAGCTTCACGATGATGCTTGAAATGATAGCGCAGAGCAACTTCTCCCGTCCGCTCTATATGTCCACCACCGTGGGTGCCAGCAACTATGGCAACCTCTTCTACCACTTCTTGCAGGAGGGCATCGCATGGCGCATCACACCGTTCACCTTCGCCTCCAACCGACCGCCGATGAACACGGTTTGCGACACGGAGAAGATGTATGACAACATGATGAACAAGTACCGCTACGGCAACTTGAAGCAGCCTGACCTCTATATCGACGAGACCACCATGCGCATGTGCTACACACACCGCCGCTGGTTCGCCAACCTCATCACCAACCTGGTGCAGGAGGGCAAGAAGGACAAGGCACTCAAGGCACTGGAGAAATGCGAGAAGGAGATACCTTCCTACAACGTGCCCCACGACGCTGGCAGCGCATCGCTCGAAATCGTGAATGCCTACATCGCTTGCGGACAGCCGTCCAAGGCATCGTCCATCCTCAAGCAGGTGGAGAAACGCTCCAAAGAGTATGTGGAATGGTATCTCTCGCTGAGCAACGCATATTTCGCCAACAGCAGCAGAGACTGCCATCAAGAGTTCTATGTGCTTGCCACGATTCAAGATGCCTACAACAACCTTGCCAATGCTGATGAAAAGGGCAAGGCAGAGCACTTGAAGAAAGCACAAAGCCTCGACAAGTACCTCCAATCCACCTACAGTACTTTCACTCAACGGTGTGATGGTGTAGGGATTAGACTCCAATAAGAAAACTGCCCCTTCCTGCTCCCCGACGAGCGGGAAGGGGTCTTTGCTTGGACAACTCATGATTATAGAACAACCCAGCAAATGGTTGCGCTGGCTTTATCCGAGCGCAATTTGGCGAATGAGCCCTGCGGAGAAAGCGGTTTATCTCACCTTCGACGACGGTCCCATCCCTGAATCGACCCCCTGGCTCATAGAGACCCTCGACCGCTATGGTGTGAAGGCAACTTTCTTCATGGTAGGCGACAACGTGCGGAAGTATCCGGAACTCTTCGAGCTAATCCGTTCGCACGGGCATCGTCTGGGCAACCATACGTTCAACCATCTGGGCGGTTTCACCGTGTCGAGCCGCCATTTCTTGCGCAACGCCAACAAGGCAGACACGCTCATCCACTCCAACCTCTTCCGCCCCCCACGCGGCTGGATGAAGAACCAGCAGTATATCCGCATCCGTCGGCACTACACCATCATCATGTGGGACCTCGTCACACGCGACTACTCGCGACACCTCACGGCAGAAGATGTAATCAACAACGTGAAGCGATACACCCGCAATGGTTCCATCATCACGTTCCACGACTCGCTACGCAGCATCGACAAACTGAAGACAGCACTGCCCCGTTGCATCGAGTGGCTGCAACAGGAAGGCTATGCTTTCAAGGTCTTCGACGAAAATCTGCACCACTCTCGCCATCTGAAATAAAAACTTGATCCCAAACAAACAAGTGCGGTTGCCCCGACATCGAGGCAACCGCATTTTTTGTTTCCTCTTCTCCGTCCCGTGGCGAGGGCAAAAACTGAGGCAGCAAGTGAGCAAATTGAGGTCGTGGCACAACCACCTTAGAAACACCCCCAAAAACGATGTCCCCGACTCCGATTGGTCGGAGTCGGGGACATCGGTCGGTCGGAGTCGGGGACTCCGATTTTGAGGTTGTGAAACCACCACTTTTGAGAAAGCGATGTAAGGCTATTCGTCGTCGGCAAGAATGATTTTCGCCTTGCCACCCTTTTGAATCTTCTCTTCCGACTTTTCGGTGATGCAGATGGGCACCTCCTTCTTGATGCTCTGGTCGAGCGAGATGAGCGTCTCGGTGGAATCGACACCTGCGATGCCCTGAATCTTGCGGTTCAGCAAGTCCATCAGCTGCTCGTTGTCGCGGGCATAGAGCTTCACCATCATGGTGTAAGGTCCAGTGGTGTAGTGGCATTCCACAATCTCGGGAATCTTGTCCAGCTCACTGACCACACGTCCATACATAGAGCCTTTTTCCAGACGGATGCCCACATAGGTGCAGGTCTTGTAGCCGAGGCTCTTGGGGTTGATGACATAGCCAGAGCCTATGATGACGTTGGTGTCGATGAGACGCTGCACACGTTGGTGGATGGCTGCACGCGACACACCGCAAACGGCTGCTACGTCTTTGAAGGGGATGCGTGCGTTGGCGGAGATAATCTCCATGATTTGCTTGTCAAGCTTATCAATCTTTTCCATTATTTATTTAAGTATGGTGTTTGAGGTTATGAGCGGTCTTAGGTTGCGAGGAGTGACGACTACACTTTATTCTCTTACGGTCTTATAGCCTCTGAGCCTAAAATCGCAACAAATTGTAAACAAAAGTAGGCATTCTTTTTCTATTTGTCAAATAATTGCGGCGAAAAATGTAAAAAACTATCAAAAATATGGGGAAGAAGGCGGATTAGCTAAAATAAAAACGCTAATTTTACACGCTGTAAGCAACAAACGAACAAAATATCGAAGAAGAAGATGACGAAGATGAAAACATTGGTTTTTGCCAGCAACAACGCACACAAGCTGGAGGAGATACGCGCTATTTTGAAAGGGCGTTATGAAGTAAAAAGCCTGAAGGACATCGGCTGCGAGGTCGATATCCCCGAGACGGGGGCTACGTTCCGTGAGAACGCCTTGCAGAAGGCGGTGTATGTGAAGGAGCATTTCGGATACGACTGCTTTGCCGACGACTCAGGTCTGCAAGTCGAGGCGTTGAACGGGGAGCCTGGGGTGTATTCAGCGCGCTATGCTGTCAGGAATGGGCGCTCCACAGAGGGGGGCAAGGACGANGCCAACATNGATGTGCTGTTGGAGAAACTCGCCGNACATGAGAATCGGAAAGCNTATNTCCGCACCTGCGTGGCANTCATCTANGAGGGGCAGACACACTTCTTCGACGGAACGNTGGAGGGGAGCATCCTCAACGAGAAGCGGGGCGACGGCGGCTTTGGCTACGACCCCCTCTTTGTGCCAGATGGCTATGAGCAGACGTTTGCCGAACTGGGGAACGAGGTGAAGAATGGCATCAGCCATCGTGCGCGNGCTGTGGNGCAACTGGCNGCGTTCCTNAACNATGCCNGANGAAAAGTACANNTTCTTNATGTTTCANACGCAAGGTTNCGTCGAAAATCNCTACCTTTGTACCCGTTAATCCGTCAGAAATGAGAAAAATACTCTATCTTTCGCTCGTGCCGCTGTTGCTGCTTGGCTGTAGGGAGACGAAGGTGACCGACGCTCCGTATGTGTCGCCCGCCCCTGCGTTCTGCGAAGATTCAGCCTATCAGTATGTAGTGGAGCAGTGTGCCTTTGGTCCCCGTGTGATGAACTCGGAGGCACACGACGCTTGTGGCGAGTATATCGCACAGACGTTCAGGCGTTTGGGCGCAGTTGTCTATGACCAGTGTGCCGATGCGAAGCTCTACGATGGCACACCCGTGAAGATGCGCAACATCATTGCTTCCTACAGCCCCGAAGCCACGGAGCGCGTGTTGATTGCAGGACATTGGGACAGCCGCCAATGGGCTGATAACGACCCCGATGAGCGCAACCACACGGTGGCGATTGACGGAGCCAACGATGGGGCCAGTTCCATCGCTGTGATGCTGGAGATTGCCCGTCAACTGCAGTTGCAGAACGACTCCAACCGAGTGAAGGTGGGCGTTGACTTCATCTGCTGGGATGCCGAAGACAATGGCGAGTCGGGCAGTGCCAACGAGAGCAGCTGGTGTCTCGGCAGTCAGTACTGGTCAGGCGTTCGCCACATTGATGGTTACACGGCACGCTATGGCATCAACCTCGACATGGTGGGTGGACACAACACCGTCTTCTACCGTGAGAGATACTCGATGGCATACGCTCCTTCCGTCGTCGATAAAGTATGGGCAGCCGCACAGCGCATCGGCTATGGGAAGTTCTTTTGCTATGACGAGGAGGGGGGCTACATCACCGACGACCACTTGCAGGTGAACCGCGGCGGCATTCCGTGCATTGACGTGATTGGCTCCGACAGGGCAGACGGCGGTTTCCCCTCCACGTGGCACACGGTGAACGACAACATTAAGAACATCAACAAGGAGACCCTCAGGGCGGTGGGACAAACCATGCTAGAGGTGCTCTGGACAGAGGAGAACTGAAGCTTATGACAATAGAAGAAAGACAGCAGGAGGTCATCGAGGAGTTCGAGGGCTTTGANGACTGGNTGGNCAAATATCAGATGTTGATTGACCTCNGCAACGAGCAGGAACCCTTGCCAGCGGCGNATAAGGTGGAAAGCAATCTCATTGACGGCTGCCAGAGCCGTGTGTGGCTGCAGGCCGACCTGACACCCGAGGGGACTATTCACTTCCAAGCAGAGAGCGATGCCCTCATCGTGAAGGGTATCGTCACGCTGCTCATCCGTGTGCTGGACAATCAGACGCCCGACGACATCCTCAATGCAGACCTTCATTTCATTGAGGACATCGGTCTCAAGGAGCACCTCTCCCCCACTCGCAGCAATGGACTCCTTGCCATGATGAAGCAGATGAAACTTTATGCCATGGCATTCAAAGCCAAGATGAACAAGTAAAGACATGAGAGACTTCTTTCAGCAGATGGGCAAGTACTTTGCCCGTTACAAGCAGTACATCGCCGGCACGTTAGCCCTGAACGTCTTGGCGGCAGTGTTCAACGTGTTCTCCTTCTCCGTGCTGTTGCCTATCTTGCAGATTCTCTTCAAGGTGGACACTGCGCGTTACACTTTCATGCCGTGGGGCACTGGCGGATGGGACAATCTGGTGGAGGTGGCCAAGAACAACGGCTACTACTACTCGCAGTTGCTGGTAGACACCTACGGTCCTGCCACCACCCTGCTGGTGCTGGGGCTTATTTTGGCGTTCCTCACCCTGCTGAAGACCGCCACCTACTTTGGTGGTTCAGCATGCCTGATGCCGCTGCGTACAGGCATCGTTCGCGACATACGCATCGATATCTACAAAAAGATTCTCTCTTTGCCCCTATCGTTCTTCTCCGAAGAGCGTAAAGGAGACATTCTGGCTCGTGTCAGCACAGATGTGAGCGAGATAGATAGCAGCATCACCTCGTCGCTCGACATGGTAATCAAGAATCCCATCTTCATCGTGGTGTATGTGGGCACGATNTTTGCNATGAGCTGGCAGCTCACGCTNTTCACNCTGNTGGTAGTGCCGTTGATGGCAGGCGGCATAGGTCGTATCGGCAAGAAACTGAAAGCCAAGTCGCTCTATGCGCAGTCAAAGTGGAGCGATGGCATCAGTCAGATAGAAGAGACGTTAGGCGGTCTGCGCATCATCAAAGCCTTCATCGCCGAGAGGAAGATGGAGGACCGCTTCAAAGCCGTGAACAACGAATACCGCAACGCCTCCATGCGCGTAGCCATCCGTCAGTCGTCTGCCCACCCTGTCAGCGAGTTTCTGGGCACCTGCATGATTGTGATAGTGCTTTGGTTTGGCGGTTATCTGATTTTCTCGGGCAAGAGTCCTATCGATGCCAGTGGCTTCATCTACTACTTGGTCATTCTCTACACCACGCTGCAACCCATCAAGGACCTTTCCAAGGCCGGCTACAGCATCCAAAAGGGAATGGCTTCGCTGGAACGCATCAACAAGATACTTGACGCAGAGAACACCATCAAAGAAGTTGCCAACCCGAAAGAGGTTACATCGCTGAACGACGCTATCGAAATCAGCCATGTGAACTTTGCCTACACCCCTGGTCGCGACATCCTGAAAGACATCACTATCACCATCAAGAAAGGGCAGACTATCGCCTTGGTCGGACAGTCGGGGTCGGGCAAGAGCACGTTGGTAGACCTGATTCCACGCTACCACGACGTGTCGGACGGTGCCATCAAGATTGACGGCGAGGATGTGCGCAACCTCTCCATCCACTCGCTCCGTGGCTTGATAGGCAATGTGAACCAAGAAGCGATTCTGTTCAACGACACGATATTCAACANCATCGCNTTTNGTGTGNAAGATGCCACACAGGAGCAGGTTGAGGCAGCGGCAAAGATAGCCAATGCGCACGATTTCATCATGGAGTTGGAGAATGGCTACCAGACGAATGTCGGAGACCGTGGCGGTCGCCTCTCGGGCGGACAGCGGCAAAGAATCTCCATTGCACGCGCCATTCTGAAGAATCCGCCCATTCTGATTCTCGACGAGGCCACCTCCGCGCTCGATACAGAAAGTGAACGTCTGGTGCAGGATGCTTTGGAGCGTTTGATGAAGTCACGCACCACCATCGCCATTGCCCATCGCTTATCGACTATCAGGCATGCGGACAAGATTTACGTGCTGCACGAAGGAAAAATAGTAGAGTGCGGCACACACGAAGAACTGATAGCGCAAGATGGCTATTACAAGAAGCTGAACGATATGCAGGCGTTGTGATGAATGCCCGCTTCCCCACTAATGAATTAACCTGTATCTGGCCCCTCCGAGGACTTTGACAATACCGTTCATTTCGAGGTCAAACAGCAGCATGCTGACGCGTGCGTAAGGGATATTAGTGTCGATGACAATCTGGTTCACATGTTTGTCATCGACATTTTTTAATGTGTTCACTATGGCACGCTCTTCGTCGGAAAGTTCGGGGAAGAGTTCTCGTTGGACAGCCCTTGGCTTGGATGCCTTTGCCAAGGGGTTCTGCCATCCCATCGCTTGGAGCAAGTCTTCGGCACAGGTCAGCAACGTGGCCTGCTGGCGACGGATGAGGTTATTGCATCCACGGCTGTGCTCATCATACACGCGCCCCGGGAAAGCGAACACCTCGCGGTTGTACTCCAATGCCAGCTCAGCAGTGATGAGCGAGCCGCCCCGCTCCGAACTCTCCACCACAACACAGGCATCGCACATCCCAGCCACAATGCGGTTGCGGCGCACAAAGTTCCCCTTCTCAGGCGTGGTACGCATGGTGTATTCGGTCAGCAGCCCTCCCTGCTGATGCACCATGTCCGCCGCAGTCTTTCGGTGCATAGCAGGATAGATGGTGTCCAGCCCGTGTGCCAGCACCCCCAGCGTCGGCATTCCGTTGTCAAGCGCAGCTTGATGGGCACAGATGTCGATACCGTAAGCCAATCCGCTCACAATCACCGCATCAGGATAGTAGCGTTTCAAGTCAGCAATGAAGTTCCTGCACACCTCGCGCCCATACTCAGAACACTTGCGTGTGCCCACAATGCTGACAATGCGCGGGCTGTTCAGATTGACAGAGCCACAGGAATAAAGCACCAATGGTGCATCCTCACACTCTTTCAGCCGCTGCGGATAGCCCTCGTCGTTCAGCGTGAACACTTTCAGCCGCTTCGACTCGATAAAGTCCATCTCCTCCTCCGCAACCTTCAACGCCTTCTCCGCACCAGCCAAAGCCGCTACGAGCCGTTGGCTGGCATCGGGAATGAGGCTCACGATGTCCTTGTGGTGGGCAAACACCTCAGTTGCCGACCCCAGTGCCTCCAGCAGGGTTCGGGCATTCAGCAGACCCAACCCCCTCAGTTTGGTCAGCGCAATGGTGGAGATAAGCTCCTGCGTGTCCACTATTGCAGGAAGGGAGCGAATTTCTCGTTCAGTTCAGCGCATTCCGCCAGCCTGCCATTCACAAGGCAGACAGAATCCACCTGCGCGCGGATGCAGAGCTTCATGTCGGGCAGACGGAAGATGTCCTGCATGAAGATGTAGCGCACACCCTCCTTCTTCACCCACAACTTCGTCACATACTCGTCGCGGCTCTTCAGAGGCACCTTAAACTGCATGGTCAGCCGCGCCACCACAGCGTCCGTCCCCTTGTCGTGCAGCTCGGCAAAACTGATGTTGTTGGCAAGCAGAAACTCATGGCGGCAATGCTCCAGATAATGCTGATAGTTAGCGTTATTCACAATGCCNTGCNGGTCNCACTCATANTCGCNCACCTTNTCCTTCAGCTCAAAGNNGNAATTAGCNATATTCTTGATATTATCCGTTATTTTCGGCAANGATACGCAAAAAATGTCTTACCTTTGTAGCCGAATAACAAAAAATCAACCACTTAACACATTTTGTACAACATGGACAAACTTAGTTATGCGCTGGGTCTCGGCATTGGTCAGCAGCTCAAGCAGATGGGGCTTAAAGAGAACCTCGTAATTGCAGATTTCGCCGCATCCATCCAGGATGTGCTCGAAGATAACGACCTGAAAGTGAGCCACCAGGAGGGACAGCAGATTGTCAACTCGTTCTTTAGCGAACTGGAGAAGAAGCAGAACGCAGCCAAGGCCGAAGCAGGAAAGACAGCCAAGGAAGAGGGTGCGAAATTCCTGGCAGAGAACGCCAAGAAAGAAGGCATCATCGTGACCAAAAGCGGACTCCAGTATGAGGTGCTGACCGAAGGAACAGGCAAGAAGCCAAAAGCCAGCGACACCGTGCGCTGCCACTACGAAGGTCGTCTGCTGGACGGCACCGTATTCGACAGCAGCTACAAGCGCAACGCCCCAGCCGACTTCGGCCTGCAGCAAGTCATTGCAGGTTGGACCGAAGGCGTTCAGCTCATGGCCGAAGGCTCCAAATTCCGTTTCTACATCCCCTACATGCTCGCATACGGCGAGGGCGGAGCAGGAGCCATGATTCCACCTTTCGCCACCCTCATCTTCGATGTGGAACTTCTTGGGATAAATTAAGGCATAAGGCATAAGGACGGACTGGGAGAAGCTGTCACCCGACCGCTTCCGGTGTTGGCGCAGATAGAAAGGCATAGCGGTCTCCCGACCGCTTACGGTGCCTCAAAGAAGTAAGGCTTTAGGGGAGGAAATATCTAAGTCGTAACGTCTCAACAAATTAAGTTTAGAAAAATAAAGTAGTATGATACAGGAAATAAAGGATTTCAACCGAAAGTTTGTGGAGGAGCGCCGCTTTGAACAGTTT